>JBKPQP010000213.1:0-11057 GCA_046734155.1 Actinomycetota bacterium
CTGATGACGGTCTCCGTCTCGGACGCCGCCTGGAAGGCCCGCGAGCGCGCGTCCGCTCCACGCTTCTACCTCGACTGGCAGCGGACACTCAAAGCGCAGGAGACCCTCGACGCGGCCTTCACCCCGGCGGTGTCGATCGTCGTCGGGCTGAACGTGGCGCTCGGCCTGATCCTCGAGCGCGGCCTCGAGTCGGCGTTCGACGAGCACGTCCGGCTGGGACGCGCCTGCCGCGAGGGCGTGAAGGCGATGGGCCTCGAGCTCTTCTCACCCGACGACGACAGCTCGGCGGTCGTGACCACCGTCCGCGTCCCCGAACCGATCGACGGGGCACAGCTCCTGCTCGACCTGCGTGACCGGTTCGGGATCACGCTCGCCCCCGGTCAAGGGCCGCTCAAAGGCAAGGTCTTCCGCGTGGGCCATCTCGGCTACTACGACGTGTTCGACATTACGACCGCGCTCGCCGGCATCGAGCTCGCACTCGCGGAGGCCGGCGCGGACATCGAGCGCGGCGTCGCCGTCACGCGAGCCCTCGAGACGTACGAGCACCAACCAGTTTGAGAGTCCTCATTCGCGAGCCGATCGCCGAGGCGGGGATCGAGCTCCTCCGCGAGCGCTTCGACGTCGACGTCGATGCAAACGGCGACCTTGTCGAGACGATCGGCGGCTACGACGCGATCGTCATCCGCTCTGCCACCAAGATCGACGCGGCAACCCTCGAGAAAGCCGACCGGCTGAAGGTGATCGGCCGCGCGGGCGTCGGCGTCGACAACGTCGACGTCGAGGCAGCGACCCGCCGCGGAATCGTCGTCGCGAACGCGCCGGAGTCGACGGTCATCTCGGCTGCCGAGCACACGGTCGGCCTCCTGCTCGCGCTCTCGCGGAACATCCCGCAGGCCCACGCGGCGCTCAAGGACGGCCGCTGGGAGCGCTCCCGCTACGGCGGGCTCGAGCTCGAGGGCAAGACGCTCGGCGTCCTCGGGTTCGGGCGCATCGGCCAGCAGGTCGCGCGGCGCGCGCGAGGCCTCGACATGGTGGTCGTCGCGTACGACCCGTTCGTCGCGAAGGAGCGCTTCCGCGAGCTCGGCGTCGACTGGGCCGAGACCGTGGACGACGTCCTCGCAGCCGCCGACTTCCTCACCCTCCACCTTCCGCTCACCGCCGAGACGCGCGGCTCGATCGACACCGTGGCCTTCGCGAAGATGCGCGACGGGGTCCGGATCGTGAACGCCGCGCGCGGTGAGCTGCTCGACGAGGACGCCCTGCTCGAGGCGCTCCGCTCGGGCAAGGTCGCCGCCGCGGCGCTCGACGTCTTTCCCGCCGAGCCCTACGCCGGGCCGCTGCTCGAGCTCGACAACGTGGTTGTCACGCCGCACCTTGCGGCATCGACCGAGGAAGCGCAGGACCGTGCAGGCGTGATCGTCGCCGAGCAGGTCGCCGCAGCGCTCGAGGGCGCGCTCGTCACCAACGCGGTCAACATTCCGTCGATCGGCGCGGAGGACCTCGAGGTGCTCGGCCCGTTCATCCCGCTCGCCGCGAGCCTCGGCCGCCTGGCGATGGAGCTCGCGAACGGGCGAGCCGATCGCTTCGAGCTCGCCTACTACGGCGCGTTGTCCGCCTACGACACGAGACTGCTCACGGTCGCGGCGCTGAACGGAGCGTTCCAGGGGCGGGCCGACCAACCCGTGAACTACGTCAACGCGCCGGTGATCGCGGCCGAGCGGGGAGTCGAGGTCGTCGAGGAGCGCCGGCGAACGTCCCGTGACTTCACGAACCTCGTCCGTGTCGCCGTCCGCTCCGAAGGCCACGAGCTGCGAGTGGCCGGGACAACGATCGGGCGGGACGACCGCCGCTGGCTCGTCAGCGCGCTGGGCTATGAGCTCGAGATGGAGCTGGCGCCGCTGATGGCGATCTTCAGGTACGACGACGTGCCGGGCGTGATCGGCCGCATCGGAACGCTGTTCGGCGAGGCCGGGATCAACATCGCGAACATGGCCGTATCGCGGACGAACCGCGGCGGCAAGGCACTGATGGCGGTCTCCCTCGACACGCCGGCTCCACCCGAGCTCGTGGCCGCGCTCCGCGAGGCTGGCATGGACGACGTCTATGTGATCCAGCTCGGAGCCGATGAGCAGCCGCTGGCCTGAGCCCGTCGAGCGGGTCTCCACGTATCTGGGCGAGATGGGCGTCGAGGCGCGCGTCGAGGAGTTCCCCGAAGGGACGCCCACCGCTGACGACGCCGCGCGCGCGGTCGGGTGCAAGCTCGGCCAGATCGTCAAGTCGCTCGTGTTCGACTGCGGCGGCCGCTGGGTCGTGGCGCTGATTCCGGGCGACCGCCGCGCCGACGCGGCGAAGATTGCGCGCGCCGCCGGCGCGGAGAAGGCGAAGATCGCCTCGCCCGCTCAGGTGGAGAAGGCCACCGGCTTCGTCGCAGGCGCAGTCGCGCCGTTCCCACTGCCGCGCGTCGAGAGCGTCTTCGTCGACCGGAACCTCCTGTCTCACAAGCGCGTGTGGGTCGGAGCCGGCTCCCCGAGCCATATGGCGGAGCTTTCCCCGGCCGACCTCGTGCGGCTCTCGCGGGCCCAGGTCATGGACGCAGTCGAGGCCGCCACGTAATCTTTGAGCGAAGTCACCCGAAGCGGCCCAAGGAGGCGACAGGTGCGCGAGACCGAGAAGATCTGGATGAACGGCGAGCTCGTCGACTGGTCCGCAGCGACGGTCCACGTCGGTACGCACGGACTGCACTACGGCACGGGCGTGTTCGAAGGCATCCGCTGCTACGAGACCGACAAGGGCCCGGCCGTCTTCCGGCTGACCGACCACCTGGTGCGCCTCCAGAACTCGGCGAAGCTCCTGTACATGGAGCTGCCGTACTCCGTCGAGGAGCTCCACGCCGCGTGCACGGAGCTGATCGGCGTGAACGGCCTGCCAGAGTGCTACCTGCGCCCGATCGCCTTCTCCGGCTATGGGGAGCTCGGCGTCTCGACCGCGGGCAATCCGGTCGACGTCGTGATCATGAGCTGGCCGTGGGGCGCGTACCTCGGCGACGAGGGCCTGAAGAACGGGATCCGCGTGAAGATCTCCTCCTGGCAGCGCGTCGGACCGAACACGATCCCGCACGCGTCGAAGGCGACGGGCATCTACCTGAACTCGATGCTCGCGGTGACCGAGGCCAACCGCGCCGGGTACGACGAGGCGATCCTGCTCACGGCGGAAGGGTTCATCGCCGACGGCTCCGGCGAGAACGTGTTCGTCGTCAAGGACGGCACGATCACGACGCCGCCGCTCTCGACCTCGATCCTGCCCGGGATCACGCGCGACTCGCTGATCCAGATCGCGCAGGACATCGGGTACACGGTCGAGGAGAAGAACCTGATTCGATCCGACCTCGTGACCGCTGACGAGATCTTCATGACCGGCACCGCGGCAGAGGTGACGCCGATCCGCGAGGTGGACGACCGCCTGGTCGGGCCGCCCGGGCCGGTGACGAAGGAGCTCCAGACCGCGTACCTCGACACGTGCCGCGGCAAGAGCGAGCGCTGGGCCCAGTGGCTCGAGTACACGAAGGTCGGGAACGCGACGCCCGCGGAGGCGTGAGGACAGAAACCCGGGTTCCGCTCTCGCGCCCGTACCTCGACGAGCGCGAGGAAGAGCTCGTCCTGGAGGTCCTACGCTCGGGTCGGCTTTCGCTCGGGCCGTCGATCGAGCAGTTCGAGGAGCTGATCGCGGAGCGCGTCGGTGCGCCGTACGTAGCTGCGGTCTCGAGTGGGACTGCTGGGCTGCACATGCTCTGTCACCTACGTGGTGTCGAGCCAGGCGACGAGGTGATCACGTCTCCGATTTCGTTCGTCGCCACGGCCAACTGCTTCATCCTCGAGGGGGGAGTGCCTGTATTCGCGGACGTCGACCCGCGGACGCTCAACCTCGATCCGGCGGCGGTCGAGGCGGCGATCACGGAGCGCACGAAGGGGATCGTGGTCGTCGACATGTTCGGTTATCCGTGCGAGCTCGACGAGTTGCGTGCGATTGCCGAGCGGTACGGGCTCTGGCTGATCGACGATTCCTGTGAAGCGCTCGGCGCGGAGTACAAGGGCGCGCCGATCGGATCGCACGGCGTCTCCGGCGCGTTCGGCTTCTATGCGAACAAGCAGCTGACGACCGGCGAGGGCGGGGTTGTCACGACGCACTCCGAGGAGGAGCGCGAGCAGGTCGTGATCCTCCGCAACCAGGGCCGCTCGTACGCCTCCCGCTGGTTCCACCATGTCCGGGTCGGCTTCAACTACCGGATCACGGACGTCCAGGCGGCGATCGGTATCGGACAGCTTGAGAAGCTCGACCGGATGTTGGAGATGCGCAGCGCGGCGGCCGCGCGATACACCGAGCTGTTGGACGGGGTGGACGGCGTCGAGCCTCCGCTCGCCGACGATGCCGATCACCAGCGCTCGTGGTTCGTCTATGTCGTCAAAGTTGCGGAAGGCGTCGATCGTGACGCGGTGGTGCAGAGCCTGTCCGCCCAGGGCATCGAAGCGGGCCTGTACGTCCCGGCCGTCCATCTGCAGCCGTACATGCGAGAGCGGTATGGCTTCGCGGAAGGCCTGTGCCCGGTCGCAGAGGACGTGTGCTCGCGAACCCTCGCGCTCCCGTTCTTCCCGCAACTCGAAGCAGGCGACCAAGAGCTCGTCGTCGGAGCGTTGCGGGAGGCCGTCGCTGCGTAAGCGATAATCGCGCCATGGCTGACGCTGGGCGGATGATCTTCCTCGGCTTTGGCAAGTACGCGCGCGCGGACAAGATCTACGCGGTCGAGCCGATCGTCGGCAAGGAGCGCGGCGGAGGCCATCGCACGCGTGTCTGGATCGAAGGCGTCCCCGACCCGATCATCGCCGGCCGCACCGAGCGGACGATCCTCCACGACATGGGCCAGGACGCGGCGATGAGCGCCCCGATCATCGACGAGGCGCTCAAGCTCGCGGAGCGGATCGTCGAGGACGCCGACAAGGGCCGCGTGGACCTGAATGACCTCGGCCGCCGAGCCCGGCGTTTGCTCGAGAAGACGTCCGGCCCGACTGACGACCAGCAGCTCTTCTGACCGATATCGGCCGTCCCGAGCCGGAGGAGGCCCGCCGCGGGCTGCTCTCGCGGATCGCCGTCGACATCCGGCCCCTCCGCACGTCACGCGCCTTCCGGCGCCTCTGGTTCGGCACGGGCATCTCCGCCATCGGCAGCCAGATCACGACCGTCGCGATCCCGTTCCAGCTCTACGACCTGACCGGCTCGACACTGCTCGTGGGCCTGCTCGGCATCGCCGCGCTCGTCCCGCTCCTCGTGGTGCCGATCTACGGCGGCGCCGTCGCGGATGCGGTGGATCGGCGCCGCATGCTCCTCTTCTCCGACGTCGCGCTGCTCCTGGTCACAGTCGGCCTCCTCGTCAACGCGATGCTGCCGAGCCCGCACGTCTGGGCTCTTTACGCGGGCGAGCTTCTTGGCACGGCCGCCTACGGTTTCCAGCGGCCGGCGCGAAACGCGCTCACCCCGCGGCTCGTCGGAGAAGAACAGCTCCTGGCTGCGATCGCCGTGGAGGATGTCGTTTTCTCACTGGCACGCGTCGCCGGTCCCGCGCTGGCCGGCATTCTGATCGCCGTCGTAGGCCTGCCCGGCGCCTACGGAATCGATCTCGCCACGTTCGGCGCCTCGCTGCTCTCGATCTGGCTCCTCCCGTCTATCCCTGCACCACCGGATGCTGATCGACCGAGCCTGCGCTCGATCGTCGAAGGCTTTCGGTACGTCGTGCACCGACGCGTCCTCCTTGGCATATTCATCGTCGACACGAACGCAATGGTCTTCGGGATGCCGAGAGCGCTCTTTCCCGCGTTCGCGGCCGAGCTCGGCGGCGGCCCGGGAATCCTCGGCTTCATGTACTCGTCGCTGTTCGCCGGTGCGCTCGTCGCTTCGCTCGTGTCCGGCTGGATGGGCTCGGTTCGCCGGCAGGGAGTCGCGGTGTGCCTGGCAGCAGCGGGATGGGGCGCGGCGATCGCGCTCGTCGGGTTCGCGCAGTCGATCTGGCTCGCACTCGTCCTGCTCGCAGTCGCAGGGGCCGCGGACTTCGTCAGCGCCGTCCTGCGCGGCAACATCCTGCTGTCGGTGACGCCCGACAACCTGCGCGGCCGGTTGTCCGGCATCGAGCTTGCCCAGGTCGCGGGCGCGCCGGAGATCGGGAACGTGGAGGCGGGGATCGTCGCATCGCTGGCCAGCGTGCGCGCGTCGATCGTGTCCGGCGGGCTCCTGACCGTGGTCGGCACCGCGATCTGCGCGATCGCCCTCCCGACCCTGATCCGCTACGACGCCCGCGATCCGCACGCGGAATGAAGCTCCGCCGCTCCTTCTTCGCCCGCAGCGTGCACGAGGTCGCGCCCGAGCTCGTCGGTGCGACGCTCCTCGTCGACGGAATCGGCGGAAAGATCGTCGAGGTCGAGGCCTACGACCACGAGGACCCCGCGGCCCACAGCTACGGCGGACAGACCGCGCGCAACGCATCGATGTTCGGCCCGCCCGGCCACGCGTACGTCTACCGCTCGTACGGCGTCCACTGGTGCTTGAACTTCGTGTGCGAGACCGGCAGCGCCGTGCTCATCCGAGCGCTCGAGCCCACCATCGGGATTGAGACGATGGCCGCTCGGCGCGGAACGCACGAGGTCCGCCTCCTCACCGCCGGCCCGGGCCGGCTCACCCAGGCGCTCGGCCTCACCGGCGAGCACGACGGCCTAGCGCTCGACAGGCCCCCATTCGCGCTCTATGCGGCCGGTGAAGTGGAGATCGCTGTCGGCCCGCGCATCGGAATCACCAAGGCTGCCGAGGTCCCGTGGCGCTACGGCGAGGCGGAATCGCCCTACCTCAGCCGACCCTTGCGGCGTTCCTGAACTTCGCAGTGGTCGACCGGTCATTTCCGACTGACGCGCGGGCAAAGCCCGGCGTCCTGAAGACGGCGCCTCAAGCGGCGCCTTAGGCCGCGACCGCGATCCTGACGTGCATCCCGGGCGCGGCCGCGACGCCCGCCCGGGGCAGCTGGAAGATGACCCGGCCGGGCGGGCCCTTGTCCGTCTGCTCGACGTCGACCTTCAGGCCACGCCGCTCGCACTTCCTCTGCGCTCGAGACACCGGCAAGCCGATCAAGCTCGGCACGACCCCGTGTGTCGGTTTCGCCACCACGAGCGTCACGTGGTCGTACGCCGACAGGGTCCCCTTGTTCGGCTTCTGGCGGAGCACAACGTCCAGCTTCTGTCCGGGCCTGGCCACCTTGTAGACGATCGACGGCGTCAGCGGCTGCCCGGCGAGCCGTGCGCGGGCCGCCTGCACGGGCTGGCCGATCAGGTCGGGAACCTCGACCTCGTTCGGTTTGCAGTTCGCTGTCTTGCTCGGTCCCGGCCCGAAGAAGAGCAGCGTGCGAGCGAAGTTGCAGTGGCCGTTGTCGAGCTGGAGCTGTCCGTCGCGAAGAACGGCCTCGCGCGGTGATCCGTAGGGGATGTACGTCGACGGGAACGACTCCGGTTCGTCCTTGAGATACGGAAGCGCCTTCTCCATGAACGTGTGCCAGATCTCGGCCGGGAACGTGCCGCCGGCGACCGGCTCCCCGTGGTACTCGGTCTCCATCGGCTTCAGCGTGCGCGGATAGCCGACCCAGACCGCGACCACGAGCTGCGGCACGTACCCGACGAACCACGCGTCGCCGTAGTTCTCCGTAGTCCCGGTCTTGCCGGCCACGGTGCGGTCCCCCAACGCCGCGCGGTGCCCGGTGCCCTCCGTGACCACCTTCTGCAGGATCGAGTTCAGGATCGCCGTCTTCGTCGGGCTGAGGACGCGATGCGTGACGACTGCGTTCTTGTTCTTGCCGATCTGCGTGATCGCGCGCGGCTCGTTGCCGAGGATCGATCCGTCGATCCGGTTGCCGCCGTTCGCGAAGGTCGCGAAGGCGCGGGCCATCTCGAGCGGGTTCGCAGCCTCGGCGCCGAGCCCGATCGCGAAGTAGCTGTTCAGCTTGCTCTGGATGCCTGCGTCGCGCGCCATCTTCGCGACGTTTTGCGGGCCGACGATCGAGGTCAACTGCGCGTAGACCGAGTTGTCGGAGTGCACTGTCGCCGAGGTCAGGTCGATCGAGCCGAGGTACTCGCCCTCGTAGTTGTTCACCTGCCAGAGCTTGTCGCCGAGCGGGATCACGACCGGGTGCGACGTGAAGTGCGTCGACGGCGAAATGCCATCACCGAGCGCGGTCGCGAGCACGAACGGCTTGAACGCGGAGCCCGGTTGGCGCTCGCCCTGCACAGCGAGGTTGAACTGGCTCTCCCGGTAGCTCGAGCCGCCGACCATCGCCAGCACCTTCCCGCTACTCGGCTCGATCGCGACGAGCGCGGCCTGCGGCCCGTTGGGATCCGTCAGCACCTTCGAGATCGCCTTGCGGGCCATCTTCTGGAGGCCTAGGTCGAGCGTCGTGTGGATGCGCAGTCCGCCGCCGAACACCGCGCCCGGCCCGTAATCACGATTGGAGACCAGCTGCTGCTTGACGTAGTTGATGAAGTACTGCCCCTGGGTCTCGTGCGTCCCGGGCAACCGGACCTTGTCGGGCGCCGGCAGCGCAGCACTACGTGCGGCGTGGTACTGGTCGGCTGCGATGATCCCCTGCTGGAGCATCTGGTCGAGGACGACTCGCCGTCGCTCCTTGGCCGCCTTCGGGTTCGTCACCGGGTCGAAGAGCGACGGGTCCCGCGGAATCCCCGCGAGGAGCGCCGCCTCGGGAAGCGTCAGCTTGTTCGCGGGCTTCTGGAAGTACGTCTGCGCCGCCTGCCCGATCCCGTACGCGCCGTTCCCGAAGTAGATCGTGTTCAGGTACGCGGTCAGGATCCAGTCCTTGTCGTCGCGGTGCCGCTGCTCGAGCTGCCACGCCAGGGCAGCCTCCTTGAGCTTTCGCGCGATCGAGCGGTTGTCCGCCACGTAGGCGTTCTTGATGAACTGCTGCGTGATCGTCGAGCCGCCCTGCACGACGGCCTTGTGCTCGATGTCCGCGAGCAGCGCGCGGCCGATCGCGTGCAAGTCGACACCGTTGTGGTCGTAGAACCGCTTGTCCTCGATCGCGACGATCGCCTGCTTCATGATCGGCGCAATGTCCTGCGACTTCAGGATGACGCGGCTCTCCTTCCCGCGGAGCACCGCGAGCACGTTGCCATTCCGGTCGTAGATGTAGCCGTCGTGCGCGATCTTCTTCTGGTGCGCGGGGTCGTACTGCGGAAGCTGGCTCGCGATCGCGGTCATCAGCCCGAATACGAAGGACGCAAAGCCCAGCACAGCCAGCACGAGAACCAGTGTCAGGAGACGGAGCTTGCGGATGCGGCGCCCGTTCTTCTTGGTGGGCGCCTGCTTGGAGCTGCGGCGAAATCGCAAGGGGCGGAGTCTAGACTCGCGGCGTGGATATCGCCGACCTCATCCGCAACGCAACGGCCGTACTCCCAGAGGGGGCGCTCGAGGAGAAGCTGAAGCTCGGCCGGCCCCTGCGCGTGAAGCTCGGAATCGACGTGACGGCACCGGACGTGACCCTTGGAAACGGCATTCCGTTGCGCCGCATGCGGGCGTTTCAGGACGAGGGGCACATCGGCGTTCTCATCGTCGGCGATTACACGACGCGGATCGGCGATCCCTCCGGACGCAAGACGGAGCGTCCGATCATCGACCCCGCGGTGATCGACGCGAACGCCCAGCGCTACTTCGAGGCGGCCTCGACGATCATCGACCGGGAGCGCACGGAGGTCCGTTTCAACAGCGAGTGGCTGAGCAAGCTCGACTTCGCGGAGATCCTCCGCCTGACGCGGACGACGACCGTCGCCCGGATTCTCGAGCGGGACGACTTCCACAAGCGCTTCGGTGCGAACGAGCCGATCTCGATCTCCGAGCTCCTGTACCCGATGATGCAGGCCTACGACTCCGTCGCCGTGGAGGCCGACGTCGAGCTCGGCGGCACCGACCAGACCTACAACCTGCTCATGGGCCGCGAGGTGATGGCCGCCTACGGCCTCGAGCCTCAGGTCGCGCTGACGGTCGCGTACCTCGACAGCTGGGACGGCACGGGCATGAGCGCCTCGCGCGGGAATTACATCGGGCTGAGGGAGGCGCCTGAGGAGCAATTCGGCAAGACGATGCGCATCCCCGACTCGCTGCTTCCCCAGTGGTACGCACTCGTGATGGAGGCGGACCCGCCGGCGGGCGACCCGCTCGAGGCGAAGCTCGAGCTCGCGCGGTTCATCGTGCGGCGCTCGCACGGGGAGGAAGCCGCGCGGGGCGCGGAGGAGCACTTCACGCGCGTGGTCCGCGAGGGCGCGGCGCCAGACGAGGTTCCGGAGGCGATACTCTCGGGCGACGGCGAACTGCATCTGCCGGCGCTCCTCGTCGAGCATCTCGGCATCGGCTCGACGAGCGAAGCGCGCCGTCTGATCTCCCAGGGAGCGGTCAAGGTGAACGGCGAAACGGTGACCACCTTCGACCTGCCTGCAGAGTCGCTCGATGGGGCGCTCGTCCAGGCCGGGAAGCGCCGTTTTATGCGGTTCCGCGCTCCTTGACACCCCCCTAGGTGCTGCTACCATTCGTCGGCTGCTCACCGAGCGGCGCAAGAAAGTCCCTGCAACTCGACTACTGGAGCGCCTTCGGACGCATTCGGATACGACGCAAGTACCCGACACCTCTGGAGGCCTCTGGCGCGAGTCGGAGGCTTTTTTACGCCCCTCGCACAGCAACGGTCTTTGAAAACTCAACAGCGTGAAACGTCGAGACCTCCGACCATCACACCGGTTGGAGGCTTAATAACTCGTCATGCTCTCGAATGTTGAGAGCCATGACCTTTGAGCTCCAAGCTCATCGCGAAGCTGTCTAGCCGGCCTTCGGGCCGCGTGACAACCAACTTCACGGAGAGTTTGATCCTGGCTCAGGACGAACGCTGGCGGCGCGCTTAACACATGCAAGTCGAGCGATAACCATGGCTTCGGCCATGGGGAGAGCGGCGAACGGGTGAGTAACACGTGAGTGAT
>JBKPQP010000214.1:0-11504 GCA_046734155.1 Actinomycetota bacterium
CGTGCTCGATCACGGTGTCAATGCGCTCGAAGCCGCATTTCTCCAGCACTCGGATGGAGCCGATGTTGCTCGTCGCCACTTCCGCGTAGAGCGGGCGGACGGTGAGCTCCTCGACGAGCTCGGCAAGCGCCTGGGTAGCCAGCCCCCGGCCCCAGAACTCGCGCCCGAGCCAGTAGCCGACGAGTTGCCTTCCGTCCCGTTCGAAGCTGACGACGTTCCCGGCAACTTCACCGTCGGAGACGATCGTTTTCGCGACGAGGTTGTCGTCACGCATGATCCTGTGCCAGTGCTCGAAGAACGGCTCGCGCTCCCTGGCAGGGAACGCGGCCATCGCGACGGCCTCCGGATCCCGCTGCTGCTCGAAGAGGACCGGGAGGTCGTCCTCGATCACATCGCGCAGGACGCCCACATGGGGAACCTAACGAGCTGGTCTCGTGGAAGTTTGTGGCTGACTCACATTGTTTTGGCGAATAACGGGTAGGGGAGTCTCTGCGGTAACCAAAAGAAATGCACTCCATGACCGACCACGATCCGGAGGTGTTGAGAACGATGGCTGATATCCACAAATTGTCGGAACAGGTGATCGACTACGCGGAGCGCACGGCGAACGTCGCCGATGCCGCGCAGGGCAAGGGGAAAGGAAACGGGCTCGGAGCCCGCTGGCTCATCCTCCCCGCCGCCGGGGCCGCTCTCTACGCGCTCGTCAAGAGCGACTTCTTCAGCCGCGGCGCCAAGGTCGTCGCCGATGAGGCGAAGAGCCGGGCCTCCGAACTGCCCGACGACCTGATGAAGGCCGTGAAGCAAACGCCCCAGAAGCAGACGTCCCAGTCGCCGTCGCGAACGACGGCGGCGCGCTCACGGAGCACAAGCGGAGGCCAGCGCCGACGTCGGACGACCACGCGCCGCCGCGCCACCGCATCGTCGCGTTGAACCAAAGCCAGCCCGAGGGACAGCCCCGGTCAGGGACTGTCCCTCTGCGAGATCGCTAGGTCGTCGTGCCGACCGCAGCGGACTCCTGCTCGGGCTGCGGCACGACTCGGATGTACGGCTTGGGCGCGTCCCACTCGCCGAAGATCTCCTTGGCCTCGTCGTCCGAGACGGAGCCGGCGATGATCACGTCCTCGCCCTGCCGCCAGTTCACCGGGGTCGCGACCTTGTGGTTCGCCGTGAGCTGGAGCGAGTCGATGACGCGAAGCACCTCGTCGAAGTTGCGGCCGGTCGTCATCGGGTAGATGAGGATCAGCTTCACCTTCTTGTCCGGCCCGACGACGAAGACGTTCCGCACCGTCTGGTTGTCCATCGCAGTACGGTCGGCAGCATCGCCCGAGACATCGGCCCCGAGCATGCCGTAGGTCTTCGAGATCTCGAAGGTCGAGTCCGCAATGATCGGGTAGTTCGGCGCTTCGCCCTGCGTCTCTTCGATGTCCTTCGCCCAGCCTTCGTGATCGCTCTTCGTGTCGACGGAGAGACCGATGATCTTCACGTTCCGCTTCTCGAACTCGGGCTTGATCCTCGCCATGTAGCCGAGCTCGGTCGTGCAGACGGGCGTGAAGTCCTTCGGGTGTGAGAAGAGCACCGCCCACGAGTTTCCGATCCAGTCGTGGAAGCGGATCCGCCCTTCCGTCGACTCCGCTTCGAAGTCAGGTGCCGTGTCGCCGATCTTCAGTGCCATTGGTCCTCCTTCCGCAGAAAGCGTGTATCCCATCACAACGGCGGCCGCCGCGGCGCTATTCGGCTGTGGCATGCTCACCGCATGGACGACACACAGATCCACCAACAGATCGAGCAGCTCGTCGCAGAGGAGCACGAACTCTTCGACCGGGTCGGCGAGGGCGGGCTGAACGCAGACGAGCACAACAGGCTCGAGTCGATCAAGGTCAGCCTCGACCAGTGCTGGGACCTGCTCCGGCAGCGACGTGCGCTCCGCGAGTCCGGCCAGGACCCCGAAGCGGCGCACGTGCGCCCGCCCGAGGTCGTCGAGCGCTACGAGCAGTAGCACCCGATCGGCGAAGATAATCGGCGTGAGCGACGCCGACACACTCGAAGGCGAAGCGTCCGCCGAAGAGCGCGAGGCTGCGATTCGCGACGTCGTCCAGACGATTGCGCAGACGGCATTCGACCTCGACGCCGTGTTACAGACGGTGATCGACCGCGCGGTTCGACTCTGCCGCGCCGACAACGGCAACATCGCCCAGCGCGTCGGCGACAACGACGAGTACCGCGTCACAGCCTTCACGAGCATGGTGCCGGAGTACGAGCGGCTCGTCCGAGAACGGGTCTACAAGCCGGAACGGGGGTCGATCGTCGGTCGCGCGATCCTGGAGCAGCGAGTCGTCCATATCGTCGACGTGCTCGAGGATCCGGACTACGTGCTCCTCGACCTGCAGAAAATCGGCGGCTACCGGAGCGCGCTCAGCGTTCCGATGATGCGCGAAGGCGTGCCGATCGGAGCAATAGCGGTTGCGCGCAATGTGGTTCGGCCGTTCAGCGACGCGGAGATCCGCCTGATCGAGACGTTCGCCGACCATGCGGTCATCGCGATCGAGAACGTCCGCCTCTTCCAGACCGTCGAGCGGCAGAAGACCGAGCTTGCGCGTTTCGCGCCGCAGGTCGCCGACCTGCTCTCGAGCGACGAGGGGGAGCAACTGCTCACAGCCCATCGGCGCGAGATCACCGCGCTCTTCTTCGACCTCCGCGGCTTCACGGCGTTCGCGGAGACCGCCGAGCCCGAAGAGGTGTTCCGGGTGCTGCGGGAGTACCACACCGCGGCCGGGAAGGCGGTGGTCGCGAACGGCGGAACGATCGAGCATTTCGCCGGCGACGGGTTGATGGCGTTCTTCAACGACCCGGTCGAGATCGACGATCACGAACTCGCGGCCGTGCGCACCGCCTCGACACTGGGCGAGCGCTTCACGACCATGGCTGTGGACTGGCGCAAGCGCGGCTACGACCTCGGCCTGGGCATCGGGATTGCGACCGGCTACGCGACGCTCGGCCGGATTGGATTCGAGGGACGCTACGAGTACGGCGCGATCGGCAATGCGGTCATCCTGGCCTCACGGCTGAGCGACGCAGCGGAGCCCGGCGAGATCCTGCTCAGCCAGCGCACCGACGCTTCGCTCGAGGGACGAATCGCGACCGAGCCGGTTCCAGTGCTGCGACTCAAAGGCTTCTCGCGGCCCGTCGTCGCGATGCGCCTGGTCGAGCTCTCGGACTGAGTCATCGGCCGAGTGCGCGCCAGTAGCATCGGGCACGATGATCCGTGTCGCGCTCAAGGGCCTGCTCGGGCGGAAGCTCAGGACCTCGCTGACCGCGATCGCGATCGTGCTCGGCGTTGCGATGGTCGCCGGCACCTTCATGCTGACCGACTCGATCGACAGGGCCTTCGACTCGATCTTCACCGACGTCCGCAAAGGGTCGAACGCCGTGATCAGCGGTAAGACGGCATTCGACATCTCGAGCGACGTCGGGGCTTCGGCGCCCACGCTCCCCGACTCGCTGCTCGGCAAGGTGCGTGGCCTGCCCGATGTCGAGGCGGCCGAGGGCAGCGTCGACGGCCAGGCGCAGCTGATCGGGAAGAACGGCAAGGCGATCGTCTACGGCGGCGCGCCGAACCTCGGCTTCAGCATCGCGAACGGCGCCTCGCGCTTCAATCCGCTCACGCTCGTCGAGGGCTCTTGGCCCAAGCAGGGCGACGTGGTGATCGACAAGTCGACCGCGGGCAAGGAGCACTTCAAGATCGGGCAGTCGGTCGGAGTTCAGGCCGAGGGGCCGTCACGGACGCTGCGGATCTCGGGGTTCGTCCGCTTCGGCTCCGTCTCGACGATCGGCGGTGCAACGCTGTCCGGCTTCGACCTGCCGACGGCTCAGGAGCTGTTCGACAAACGCGGCCGACTGGACGAGATCGCCGTCGCGGCGAAGCCGGGCGTCTCGGACGATCAGCTCGTCAACGCGCTCCAGGGTGTGTTGCCGCCGACCGCCCAGGTGAAGACCGCCGCACAACAGGCCAAGGACGACGCGTCCGAAACCAACGGCTTCATCTCGTTTCTGCGCGGCTTCCTGCTCGCCTTCGGCGGGATCGCTCTCTTCGTCGGCAGCTTCGTGATCGCCAACTCCCTGTCGATCACGATCGCCCAGCGGACGAGGGAGTTCGCGACCCTGAGAACCGTCGGCGCGTCGCGCCGGCAGATCCTGACCTCGATCATGATCGAGGCGCTCGTCATGGGAGTGCTGGCCTCGCTGGTCGGGCTCGCTTTCGGCGTGGCGCTGGCCAAGGGTCTCTTCGCACTCTTCGACGCGGTCGGCTTCACGCTGCCGAACAGCGGGCTCGTCCTGACGGGGACCGCCGTCGCGATTGCGCTCGCCGCGGGCATCCTCGTCACGCTCGTGGCCAGCCTGAGGCCCGCCTTCCGCGCGACCCGTGTGCCTCCGATCGCCGCGGTGCGCGAAGGCGCGACACTGCCGAAGTCCCGTCTGGCGTTCCTGCGCCTGCCGGGCTCGATCCTCCTGACCCTCCTCGGCTTCGCGGCGCTTTCCTATTCGCTGTTCGCGCCCGGTCTGAGCACGACCTCATTGCTCGTCTGGATGGGCCTCGGCGCGCTGATGATCTTCCTCGGCGTCGCACTGCTCGCGGAGCGGCTCGTGCGCCCGCTCGCGACCGTGCTCGGCTGGCCCGCGGCGAAGTTCGGGGGCATCGCAGGCATGCTCGCGCGCGAGAACACGGAGCGGAACACCCAGCGGACCGCCTCGACCGCCTCCGCGCTCATGATCGGACTCGCCCTGGTCACGCTCGTGACGCTCCTCGCCGCCGGGATCATCTCGACGTTCAAGGGCGCCGTCGACGATCTCTGGAAGAACGCCGACTACGCGCTCACGGCCCAGAACAACTTCTCGCCGATCCCGATCAGCGTCGCGGAGGCCGCGGCGAAGGCGCCGGGCGTGGACGCCGTCGGGGACGTCAGGGCAGGCCAGGCGAAGGCATTCGGCAGTGTCTACAACGCCACGGCCGTAAATCCCGCGGCCAGCCGGATCTTCTCACTCGACTGGAAGGACGGCTCCGACGCCGTCCTCGCGAACCTCGGCGAAAACGGCGCCTTCGTGGACGACGGCTTCGCAAAGGACCACCACCTCCAGGTCGGGTCGACGTTCAAGCAGACCTTCCCCAACGGGGAGTCCGCGACCTTCCGCGTGGAAGGCATCTTCAAGCCGCCGACGGGCGGGTCGCCGTTCGGCCCGGTCACGATCTCTGCGAAGACCTGGGACCGCTTCAACGATCAGCCGCAGAACCTCTACTCGTTCGTGATCATGAGGGGCGGCGAGACGGACGCGAACAGAGTCGCGCTCGAGAACACGCTGAGCGAGTTCCCGAACGCGAAGGTGCAGACGCGCGAGGAGTTCGTCGACAACCAGATCTCCGGGCTCAGCTCCGTGCTCAACATCCTCTACGTCCTGCTTGCGCTCTCGATCCTCGTGAGCTTCTTCGGGATCGTGAACACGCTGGTGCTCACGGTCTTCGAGCGGACGCGCGAGATCGGAATGCTGCGCGCGGTCGGGATGACTCGCCGTCAGGTGCGACGGATGATTCGCCAGGAGAGCGTGATCACCTCGTCGATCGGCGGGGCGCTCGGGATCCTGCTCGGGATCGCCCTCGGCGGGCTGCTCGTGGCCCGCGTCGACTTCATCGACTTCACGCTGCCGATCGGACAGCTGATCGTGTTCGCGATCGCCGCGATCTTCGTCGGTGTCATCGCCGCGATCTTCCCGGCGCGGCGCGCGGCGCGCCTCAACGTGCTCCAGGCGCTCCAGTACGAGTAGCGGCGCCTACCGGTGGCGCTCGATGAATTCGAGCGTACGGTTCCACGCGTCCGCCGAGTCGTCCGCGTAGTCCGCCTGCTTGCGGTCGAAGAAGCTGTGCGGCGCGCCCGGGTA
Organism: Actinomycetota bacterium; assembly: GCA_046734155.1. GTDB lineage: Bacteria > Actinomycetota > Thermoleophilia > Gaiellales > Gaiellaceae > VAXT01. The sequence goes on from JBKPQP010000214.1 coordinate 5,929, forward strand.
CGAGACGACCTCGTGCTCCACGCCCGCCGCGCTCAGCGCCTCGTCGTACGCCGCGTTGTGATCGGCGGTGATGTTCTGGTCGGCTCCGCCCTGGAGCGCGAGGATCGGCGCGTCCATCTCCCCGGCGCGCTCGATCGGGTTGGGCGAGTCGCCCGCGGGCATCCCGTAGAAGCCGACCGCGCCCTTCAGGCCGTGGCCGGCGGCAGCGGCGAGCCACGAGTGGCGTCCGCCGAAGCAGAACCCGACCGTGAAGATCGAACCGATCCCCTGGGTGCGGAGCCAGTCCACGCCCGCGCGCACGTCGGCCTGGACGCCTTCCGGGGTCGTCTGCACCCGATGCCCGGGATAGTCGAAGTCCTCGCCTCGCTTCGCAACACCCGCGGTGCGCCCATAGAAGTCGATGGCGACGGCCGCGATGCCGCGCTCAGCGAACCGAAGCGCCAACTCCTCGTAGAAGCGGTACAGGCCGCGGACGTCCGGGATGATCACGACGCCGACGCCGCTTGGCTCCTCGGGGAGCGCCGCGAAGGCGGCGAGGCGGTTGCCGTCGTCCGCGTCGAGCTCGAGGTCGCGGTGCTCCACGGCCCCGCCCTCGATCGGCGGAATCGGCGGAACCGAGTCGAGGTCGAAGCACATGCCGCGAGCCTATCCGGTCATCACGCGTACGAGCTCGCTCCGTGATCGCACGCCGAGCTTTCGACGAACTCGCCTGCACGGCCCTATCCGAGTACACGAACAGCTTCGGTCGGGGGATACACTCGCCGACGGTGCCGAAAGCATTCACGGCGGAGGATTTCGAGGCGCGGATGAAGCGCGCGGCGCGGGCCGCGAAGGAGGCGGGCCTCTCAGGAGTCCTCGTCACGCCGGGCCCCGACCTCCTGTATTTGACGGGCTACAGGCCGTTGATCACCGAGCGCTTGACGATGCTCGTCCTCTCGGCCGACCGCCAGCCGTCGATGATCGTCCCGATCCTGGAGCGCTCTGATGCGGAGTCGGCGCCGGGCAGCTCGAAGCTGGCGCTCTCCGACTGGTCGGACGGCAGCGACCAGTACGAGGCGGCGGCACCGATGCTCGACCCGAAGGGCCGCTACGCGATCTCGGACGCCGCCTGGGCCATGCACCTGATCGGGCTCCAGGGCCGACTACCCGACTCCGGCTACGTCTCGATGACCGAGGCGCTGCCCATGCTCCGCGCGGTCAAGGACGCAGACGAGCTCGAGCTCCTGGCCGCTGCAGGCGAGGCGGCCGACGCAGCGTTCTACGACATCCTCGGCGTGCGCTTCTCAGGGCGCACGGAGTCCGACGTAGCGGCCGACCTCGCCGACGCACTGAAGGCCCACGGCCACACCGAAGTCGAGTTCACGATCGTCGGCTCAGGACCGAATGGCGCCAACCCGCACCACGAGTTTGGCGAGCGCGTGATGCAGGAAGGCGACATGGTCGTCCTCGACTTCGGCGGGGTCAAGGACGGGTACACGTCGGACACGACGCGCACCGTGCACCTCGGCGAGCCGAGCGAGGAGGAGCGCAGCGTGCACGAGATCGTCGAGCGGGCGCAGCAGGCCGGCTTCGACGCGGTCCGCCCGGGAGTTGCGTGCCAGGAGATCGACCGGGCGTCGCGCGAGGTGATCGCGGAGGCCGGCTATGGCGACAGATTCATCCACCGGACCGGGCACGGCATCGGCATGACCGCCCACGAGCCGCCGTACCTCGTCGAGGGCGAGGAGCTCGTCCTCGAGCCGGGCATGTGCTTCTCGATCGAGCCGGGGATCTACCTTCCGAACGAGTTCGGCGTTCGGATCGAGGACATCGTCGCCGTGACCGAGGACGGCGGTCGACGCTTGAACACCACGCCGCGCGAGCTCGCGATCGTCGCCTAGGACTCCGGCGACCGCTGCTCGATCGCCCGCATGGCCAGCCATGCGGACGATGCGGCGAGAACCGCAGCGGGAACCGTGTCGACACCCTGCAGGCCCACCAGAAGGGCGGCGAAGAGCATCGGCGTGAGCAGCAGCCGGGTCATCGCCGCCATGCCGGCGGCCGCTCCGATCGCCACCGCGACCGTGGGCGAGATGTCGAACCAGACGACCGGGAACGTAATGACCGCGACGCCGAGGTAGATCGCGGGGAAGATGGGCCCGCCACGGAAGCCGCAGCCGAGGCTGATCGAATAGGCGAGGCCCTTGAAGATGAGCAGAACGAGCACGATCTTCGCCGAGTCCTCGGCGACGAGCGCGGGCACAGAGGCCTGGCCGGAGAAGAGCACGTCCTGGGAGTCCGCGCCGAGCAGGTCCGCGACCTCGGCAAGCACGCCCACGGCGAGGCCGCCGCCGAGCAGGAGCATGGGCATCGACGGCTGTGGCAGGTCGTGGACGCGGTGCGCGAGGCGGCGCACGACGGTGACCAGGATGGCCGTGGCGACGCCGACGAGGACCGCGAGGATCAGGTCGTAAATATGCGTTCTGATACGGCGGCAGCCCGGGCTCGACGAGCCCCGGTGCGCCGAGCCCGCCCCAGTTTCCGAAGCCGATGAAGACGACGTAGCCGGTCGCGGCGGCGACGAAGCCGGGGAGCAGCGCGGGCGCGAGGGACGCGCCGAGGCCCGCCGCGCCCGACTCGACCATCATCACGCCGCCGACGATCGGGCCACCGAAGAGCGCGGAGATGGCCGAGAACGCGCCTGCGCCCGCGAGCAGTGAGCTCTCGCGCTCGCCGAGGCGCAGGATCGGCGTGACGAGGAGCCCGACGACCATCCCGAGCGCGATGAGCGGCATCTCCGGGCCGAGGACTGCGCCAAAGGAGAGCGTGCCCACGGCCGCCAGGGCAATCCCAGGCGCGTGCGAGATCGGCGACGGCTTCTCGCCCCCGAGCCCGAGGAGCGGCGAGACACCGCCGTCGCCCGGCAGGAAGCGGCGTGCGACCAGCACGACGCACGCCCCGGCAAGCGGCAGCCCGAGCACGAGGTACCAAGGCGGCGCCGAGTGGCCGAGCTTGTCCGGCAGGTCGGTCCAGAGCCAGTGCTCGAGGTCGTGGACGAGCGCGAGGAAGAGCGCGGCGACGAGCGCGGCCGGTACGCCGATCACGGCCCCGAGCCCGACGAGCCGGAGATACGTGGTGCCGCCGAGGTCCTCTCGTGCTTCGGCCAAGCCGCGCCGAGTCTACGGTTGCGGGCGGGCGGCGAGCGACTCGCCGAGCCACTCCGCGAGGCGGTCGAGCATCGCGCTGCCCGACTCGATAGTGCCGTCCTCCGGGAGAGCGGCGAGGGCAACGGCGACCGATCCGACGATGCCCATCTGCCGGACGAGATGCCGCCCGTCTGGGTCAGGGCCCCAGCCGGCCTTGAGCTCGACGTCGTCGCCGAGAACGCCGAGGCCCCACCGCTGCTCTGGCACGACACGGCGCATGCGGTCTCTGATCTCGTCGGAGTGTGCAAGGCCCGGCAGCGCGTCCATCAGCTGCACCTGGGCCGCGAGCGTCCACTGCGTCTGCCCGAACGGCGTGAAGCCCGCACGAAGCACCTGCGGTTCGACTCTCGTCTTCGTATCTCCGGCAGCCACGAGGACGTCCTGCACCGCCGCCGCCGCGACCTCGGGCGGGCCGAGTCGCTCCCATAGGGCGTACGCGGCAACGTTGTCGGAGACTGTGAGCGCGAGCTCGATCAGCTCCTCGTCAAGCGCGGCGGGCTCACGGGCAGCGACAGCGAGCGCGAGCGGCACCTTGATCGTCGACCAGGCGACGCCGCCGCGAATCGTCCCCAGCTCCTCTCCAGACGACAGCGCCACGCCGACCTCGCCGTCGAGCGCGAGCGCTTCGAAGCGAGCGCGGTCCGTAGCAGCCACCACGAGCTCTAGCGTCGAGTGTACGTCGCCACGATCACACCGCCCGCGGCCTCGCTGTCCACGAGGCTCCAGTCTCTGCGTGCGCCGTCGTCCGGAAGGAAGCGCTTGCCGCCCCCGAGCGAGATGGGATAGATCACCAGCCTCAGCTCGTCGACGAGGTCTTGTTCGAGGAGGGCGCGCACGAGCTCGGTGCTGCCGATCACGTGCACGTCGCCGCCGTCCTCGTCCTTCAGCCCTTTGACCGCATCCGCGAGCTCACGCTGGAGCAGCGTCGAGTTCTGCCAACCGAGCGGCTCGCTCAGCGTCCGCGACGCGACGTACTTCGGCTTCGTGTTCAGCGGCTCGGCGATCGCCTGCGTCTCTTCGGGCGCGTTCGGCCAGTAGTCCGCGAAGATCTCCCACGTGCGGCGCCCGAGCAGGAAGCCGCCGGCCGCGACGATGTTGTCGACGGCCCATGTCCCCGGCAGGTCGCTGCCTCCCTCGTATTGCATCTGCCAACCGCCGTGCCGGAAGCCGCCGCTCGAATCCTCTTCGGGCCCGCCCGGCGCCTGCGACACGCCGTCCAGGCTCATGAACTCGTCTACGACCACCTTGCGCATCTCGTCCTCCTTCACTCCCGTTGGTTGCTGCTCAGACGAAGCGACAGGGTCGGATTCATCGGAGAGTATGCGTTGGGCCCGCAGCGGTCCATGAAAGAGCCCCGCCGAGCGGGGCTCTTTCCATGCCGCGGTGAGATAGCTCTACGGAACGGGCACGCCGTCGAAGAACAGCGGGATCGTGCCCGGTGCCAGCTGGCTCGAGTCCAGGGTGTCGATGCCCGCGCCGGTGTTGAGGTCGAGCCGGTCGTTCGCGAACTCGGGGCTCAGGATCTTGACCCCGGTGTGCAGGCCGCTGACCTTCACGCCGCCCGCGTCACCGTTGACCGTGATCGCGTCGTCGCCGTCGGTGCCCGCGACCGCCACGCGGTCGGCCGCGCCGTCGCTCTCACCGAGGTCGACCTGCAGGCTCGCGAGATCGGTTCCCGTTAGATCGCCGACGTCGACGAGATCGGCCCCGCCGAGAGCCTGGAAGTCGATCTGCTCAACGCCCGCGAGATCCATCGTCACGTTCGCGATGTCACGGACGAACTGGACACGGTTCCCGTTGGCCGATACGTGGATCTGCTCCGCGATGTTGGCGCCGATGAACTCCATCGAGTCGTCGCCGTCCCCTCCTTCGAGAACGTCGCTCCCGTCGCCCGGATCCCAGGCGAAGGTGTCGTCTCCGGCGCCCATCAACGCGACGTCATTGCCCTTGCTTCCATCCATCGTGTCGTTCCCGTCACCGCCGAGCAGCATGTCGTTGCCCAGGCCGCCGAAGAGCTCGTCGTCTCCAGCGCCGCCGTCGAGGGTGAGGGCGATCGCCTGAGCGGGGAGATTGGCCGCGGCGATGTCGTCGTTGCCGTCGAGGCCCTTGACGACGAGCGCGTCGCTCGGCTCCTGGTTGCTGACGGCCACACCCGCACTGAGGCCCGTGACGGCGAGGCCCGTTCCGCTCTGGTTGACGCGAATCCGGTCGGGGCCATTCGTGCCGTTCACGACCACGCGGTCCGCCTGGCCATCGGCTGCGCCGAGGTCGGCGTTCACGCTCGTGACGTCGGTTCCGCTCAGATCGTTGACGGTGACCAGATCGGCCCCGCCGAGGGCATTGAAGTCGACCCGCTCGACCCCAGCCGTGTCCATCGTGATGTTGGCCTGG
>JBKPQP010000215.1:0-5134 GCA_046734155.1 Actinomycetota bacterium
CCCTCCGCGCTGGAGCCGGGAACCAGTTGGTCTCGGAGCAGTGACCTGCTGCCCGTGGAGTCGATGAGGACGTCTCCCGGCTCGACCATCGCCATCGCGTCCTCCACGGTCACGACCGCCCCGGCGCGCTGCACCCCGTTCCGCTCGCGCGCGTCGATCAGATCCCTGAGCGAGCGTTCGACGGAGTTGAGCGGGCAAAATCCAAGCGCCCAGCTCTTCAGCATGGCGGAGAGGTCCGGGGGCATGGACTGCCTGAACGCGATGCCCTGCTCGAGCTCCGGCGGATCGAAGATCGCCCCGACGCTGTCTCCGTCGATCGCATCGGCCCCGTAGCTCTCCACCGAATCCGCCACGAGGTACGGCGCGATGGTGACCATGCGCGTCCGCGTGTATTCACGCCGCTTCTCGTAGATGCGCACCGAGACTCCCTCCAGCGACTGGAGCAGTGCCGTGAGCAGCAGGCCCACGGGTCCTGCGCCGACAACGTGGACTCGTACGTTGGTGGGCAGTCTCTCTGGACCCGCGTAGTCAGATGTGGCGGGCAGCATCAAGCGACCCTAAGACCCTACTTCCACGTCTGGGCGCGGCGATGAGTTCTCGGCCGCCGGGTGGTCATGAGAATGACGACCGAAAAGGAGGCGCCCCATGAATCTTCCACCTGCCGTCTCGGAGACGCAGTGGCAGGCAGCGCACGACGTGCTGCTCGCCAAGGAGAAGGAGGCCACCCGCGCCCGCGACACGCTCGCGGCCGAGCGCCGCCGGCTGCCGCGCGTGCGGATCGAGAAGGACTACGCCTTCGCCGGCCCGGAGGGGGAGGTCGCGCTGCACGACCTGTTCGAGGGGCGCAGCCAGCTGCTGCTCTACCACTTCATGTTCGGCCCGAACCAGGACGTGGGCTGCGACGGGTGCTCGATGTTCGTCGATCAGGTCGGCCACCTCGCCCACCTCCACGCGCGCGACACCTCGTTCGCGGTCGTCTCACGAGCCCCGATCGAGAAGATCGCCGCGTACAAGGAGCGCATGGGGTGGACGTTCCCGTGGGTCTCGTCGTTCAGCAGCGACTTCAACGTCGACTTCGGCGTCGGGCCGGAAACGCCGCAGGAGGGCGTCTACCAGGACGGTGAGACGTTCGGCCTCAGCGTCTTTCTCCGGGACGGCGACGGGGTGTACCGCACGTACTTCACCACCGCCCGAGGCGTCGAGGCGCTCGGCAGCGTGTGGACCTTGCTCGACCTGACGCCGCTTGGCCGTCAGGAGACCTGGGAGGACTCACCGGCCGGGTACCCGCAGACCAAGCCGTACCAGTGGTGGCGCCGCCACGACGAGTACGGCGAGTAGCTATTCGCGGTGCATCCCGAGACGGTCATGGATTCCAGACCACCTCGATCGACCGGTCGAGGCCCGGTAGGGGCATGGTGCCGGCCTCGGCCTCGACCGCGTCGCGCTGCGCACGCGAGAGTCGTCCCCAGGCGTCGACCCGCACCATGTGCTGCGCCCGTCTCCAGGTCCCGCGGATCTCGCCTTCGACGAGGAGCGCGCCCGGCCAGACGCGAGACGTCCAGAGCTGCCCGCGCTGATCCGCCCGCGGGACGAGCAGCTCCCGGTCGGCTCCGTGGAACAAGAAGTAGGCATCGCCGCTCGGCAGCAGGCGCGCGGGGGCGGCGGGCACCTCTCCGGCGCGCAGCTCGGCCTCGTCGTCTACGAGCAGCCACTCGTCGCCGAGCGGCGACCGGACCGGCAGGAGCGATTCTTCGAGCGAGGCGAAGGCATCGGCCGCAGCGCGCCGCGAGATCCCTGCCCAGCGGCCGAACCCGTTAGCCGTGGTCGGCCCGAAGATGCGGAGGTAGCGGCGCGCGAGCTCGCGGCAGGCATCGGCCGGGGCGATGTCGGGAGCGGGGACGGTCCAGACGAGCGGCGCCCGCGCGCCGCCCCAGCGGATCGCGATCGTGCCCGTCGTCGCGCCATACCTCATCGCGTTGCCGATGCCGATCTTGCTCCCGACCTCCCGGTCGGTCATGCGAGTGCCGTCAAGGCCGGCGTGCAGGAGCTCAGCCATGCGCTCGGCCCGCTCGCGGCCCTTGGCGGTGTCCGGGAGCCTCCCCAGCGAGAACAGCGCGAAATCGCGTTTCGGAACCACGTAGACCTGGTGGCGGGGCCCCCACAGCTGGGCGAGCGAGGGATCCTCCCAGCTCGAGGGCTCGACCCCTTCGGCCCGTGCGTGCAACGAGAGCAGCGCGGCCCGCGGCATGCTGTCCTGCAAGCCGGCCCAGGCTGCCAGCCGCAGCGACTTCGAGCCCTTCGGCAGTCGCGTTTCGAGCCCACCGACCCGTCGTCGGAACGCGAGGATCTGCTTCCGAGTGAGCCTGAGTCGCGAGTTCACCGGCCTTGCGGCGAGCCTACACGACCCCTCAAACCCACGATCGGGCGGCGTGGGCTCAGACGGAGCGATAGGTGAGGAAGGCGATGCCGTCGGCGACGGTCTGCGTGTCGACGAGACGCAGGGGTTTCTTGTCGCTGGTCTCGCCGAAGAGCCGCTTGCCGTCCCCGAGCACGATTGGGAAGACCTTCAACCGCAGCTCATCGACGAGGTCGTGCTCGATCAGCGTGCGCAGGAGCTGGAAGCTGGCGGGGACGACGATCTCGCCGTCGAGCTCCTGCTTCAGCTTCGACACCTCGTCCGACGCGTCGCCGGTCAGCACGGTCGAGTTGTTCCAGTCCGGATCTCTGAGTGTCGAGGACATGACGTATTTGGGCAGGCTGTTCAGCCTGTCCGCCAACTCGCCGCTCCGGGAGGGCCATCGCGCGGCGAACCACTCGTAGCTCCGCCGGCCCAGCAGCAACGCCTCCGCGCCAAGCGCCTCGTCGAGCGCGAGCTGGTTGAGCTCGGGGCTGTCCTTGATCAGGCCGACCCAGCCGCCGTGCCTGAAGCCCTCGTCACCGGCCGGGTCCTGGATGACTCCGTCGAGCGAGACGTTCTCGCTGGCGACTATCCGTGCCATCTCGCCTGATGCTACGCCCCCGGCGCGCGTATAGCGTCCGCGGCGTGACGCGGTTCGTCGTCGACTGCGAGACGCTGCTCCGGATCGCCGCCGGCGAGATTGAGCTCGCCGCAGGGCACCAGCTCGTCGCGCCGACGCTCGTTCGCTCGCAGGCGCTGTCGGCGCTGTACGAGGCGGCCCGGCGGGGGGAGATCTCGGCTGCCGAGGGGCTCGAGCGGGTGACCAAGATCAACTCGCTGAAGGTTCGCTTTCTCGGCGACAAGGTGCTCCAGCGGACGGCCTGGCGGGTCGCGGACCGGCTGGGGTGGGAGACGACCTACGACGCCGAGTTCGTGGCCCTGACGCAGCTCCAGGCGGACGTCTTCGTCACCTCGGACGGCGAGCTCGCACAAGCTGTCTCCGGCCTCGTTGAGACCGCGACTATCGACGCACTTCGCAGCGCCTAGGACAGCTCCGCGACCACGAGGCGATACCCGACGTCGAGCTCGGGCAGGGCCAGCAGCGCCGCGTAGCGCCGGTGCCACGAGCGGTCGGCGAGATCGCGGGCCAGCCGGGCGACGCCGTCGGCGACGACCCGCTCGTCGAGCAGCGCGAAGGTCGACATGTTCGCCCGGACGGCCTCGTCGAGATAGGCGTCGGGTCGTCGCCAGTACGCGGCGGTGAAACCGTCCGTGCAATCGGACGGAACCGGCACTGGATCGACGGTGATGCGGCCGAGCGCATCGAACTCGGTCAACGCTGGGTATCGGTTCTCGCCGGCCAGTCCCGGAAAGTAGTCGTCGAGCCAGCCGAAGCTGGCCTCGGGGTCGTGCGTGAAGAATACGGCGCGCTCGCGTGCCACCCGGCGGATCTCCGCGAATGCGGCCGAGCGATCACGCCAGTGGTGAGCGCTCAGCACCGCGAGTGCCGCGTCGACGCTCTTCGCCGCGAGAGGCAGGTCCTCCGCGGTGCCGAGGAGCGCCGGCGGAAGCGAGCCCGGTCGCTGCCGGATCATCGTCTCCGACGGCTCGACCGGGACGACTTGCAAGTCGGTGGGCTCGTACGAGCCGGATCCGGCGCCGATGTTCACTACCGACGCGGCATTGCCGAGCCCCGCTCGAATAAGCCGCGCGATCCTCGGGTCGGCTCGACGCGTCTCCGCGTAGCCGCCGCCGATCCGGTCGTAGAGACGGTTGCCGATGGCGGCAGCCTACGGTCGCTTGACGTCTTGGCTGCTCATCGGGCAACCTCGGGTCCCAGTGAGCGCCGGTCGCGTCATCCTGATCGTCCTCGGCAGCATCGGAGTCCTGTTCGGGCTCGCCCTGCTGGCAGGCGGAGGCTTTCTGCTCTGGGCCGACCGCACGCAGAGAGATGACGGCTACCTGACGACGCCGACGGAGCGGTTTGCGACGCCGACCTACGCGCTGACGCGCTCGCGGCTCGAGGTCGATACCAACGGAGAGGGCTGGGTCTTGAACGAGAACTGGTTCGGCAAGATCCGGATCCGCGGCGAGAGCCCGGACGACAAGAACCTCTTCATCGGCATCGGGCCGCAGGCGGACGTCTCCAGGTACCTCGGAGACGTCGCGCACGCGAACGTCCAGGACGTCGACTTCGATCCCTTCCGGGCGACCTACCTCTCGGTCTCGGGGGATGCGCCACAAGAGCCACCGACGGACCAGACCTTCTGGGCGGCCTCCGCGTCCGGGATCGGGCAGCAGACGCTGAGCTGGAAGGTGCGCGAGGGCGACTGGTCGGTTGTCCTGATGAACGCCGACGGCTCGCGTGGGGTCGCCGCCGACGTCGATCTGGGCGCCAAGCTGGCTTGGCTGCTCTGGGTCGCCATCGGGGTGCTCATCGGCGGCGTGCTCGTCACCGGCGGAAGCGCCGCGCTGGTCGTGCTGGCCGCGCGGAGACCCCGGCCACCGCCGGCGCCGTCGGCACCCGTTACCGAGAGCCGCGGGCCGGAGCCCACGCCGCCGGCCGAGCCGCCCGAGACACCTGCTGAGGAACCTCCGCCGGCCTAGGCCGAACGTCTCGGCACGCGGCGTCGAGCCCGCCTGCTGTCGGCCAGCACTGCCTTGGCCGCGTTCCGTCCGGGGCCGCCGGTGATTCCGCCGCCTGGGTGCGCGCCCGCGCCGCACAGGTAGAGGCCC
>JBKPQP010000216.1:0-21109 GCA_046734155.1 Actinomycetota bacterium
CGGCAAAGCCATCCTCATACAGTTCGAGCGTGAGGATTTCTTAGAGGCTTGATGCGAAACTCGGTGTTGGCCGCCAGCTTTCAGTGGTGAACCAGATCTGCGGCTCGCCTTGGACGCCTGCACGCTGCATGACGTTCCGTAGAGCGGCCGACGAGACGAAAGCTCTGGCCACTTCGGCAGTCTCGAAGTCGTGCCACACGGTGACATCGTTCGGGTCGTCGACTAACTGAAACGCGGCGGCGCCCACGACACCCAGGGCGCCGCGCTCCCCATAGAACTCGTCGTAAACCTTCCTCCAAGTCTCGTAGTCGGCGACGTTGATGCGCACAAACAAGCGAACCATCACTGCCTCCCGTTCGGTTGGCGGCGAGCGTACGGCACGTCGAGCCGAACTGTCACATTAGAAGTGAACAGAGCCCGCCGCTCCGGGGTGACATTCCCGAACGCTGGCTCAGGCCACGCTCTGCCGCTTCGGCTCCGGGCGCTCGATGCTCGACGATAATCTCGGCGTGAGGTTTCGCAAAGGCGGCCGGGTGGCGGTTGAAGACGGAGGCGACCCCAGGTCTCCTGAGCACGCTCCCCAAAGTCGGGAGCGAAGCAAGGCCGAGAGGATGCGAGCATGAGCCGGGCTGGAAAGGGCCTTTTCGCGTTCTTTATCGCTCGGCCGCTGATCGCCATCGCGATTGCTGCGCTCTTCGTCGGCGTCTCGCTGCTGTTCTTCACGCACCGCCAGGAGACGCCGGTCACTCACCGTGTGCAGCACGTGGGGCTGACCGACGAGCAGCAGATGCAACTGGGGAGCGAGGAATATGCGAAGACGCTCAGGGAGGACCGGGCGCAAATCATCTCCTCCGGGCCCGGCTACGCCGAGGTTCAGCGCGTCGCGAAGCGGATCGAGGCCGTCGCCGGACGCGACAAGCCGGACTTCGTCTGGAAGGTGACGCTGCTGCGGAAGAACGAGGCCAACGCCTACTGTCTCCCCGGCGGGAAGATCGTGGTCTTCACGGGGATCCTGCCAGTGACTCGCACCGACGCAGGGCTCGCAACGGTGCTCGGACACGAGGTCGCCCATGCGACCGCGGAGCACGCAGCGGAGCGAATCGAGCGGGAGCACCTCACCAAGGTCGCGGCGGCGATCATCGCGGGAGGCATCGCCGTGACACCGTCGCAGTACGTCCACGTCCTAGCATTGCTCGGTGTCGGCGGTGAGGCCGCCTCGCTCCCGTTCAGCCGCAAACAGGAGTCCGAGGCGGACCACATTGGACTGATCTACATGGCGAGGGCAGGCTACGACCCCCACCAGGCAGTGGCTTTCTGGAAGCGCATGCTGCGAGCGTCGAAAGGCAAGGAGCCACCCGAGTTTGCGAGCGACCATCCGAGCACCGCGAGCCGGGTGCGCCAGGTCGAGGGTTGGCTCCCCGAAGCGGAGCGCTCTCGACGAGAGTATTGAGCGCCCATGCTGACCGGTGGAGGGCCGAGAATGTTGCTCCGCCCGTCCGTTTCATGTTTCATCTTGGAATCGCCCTGGTATTAAGAACTCGAGCTGCATGACAGTTGAGATCGAGCACGTTCTCGTGGCGGAGGACGTACGCGAAGTAATCGAAACGGCCGAGCAGGCTGGCTCTGTCCGCGCGTCTGAGCTCACGGAACTGATCGACCGGCACGAGATGAACGAGCTCGAGGCGGAGGCCCTCTACCGCGAGTGCGAGCAGCGCGGCATCGACGTCGTCGAGGACAAGGAGGAGCAGCCTCCGCCCCAGCCGATCGTCTATGAGACGACGACTGACGCGCTCCAGCTCTTCCTGCGCGAGGCGGGCCGGCACGCGCTATTGACGGCGGCTCAAGAAGTTGAGCTCTCGAAGCGGATCGAGCGCGGAGACATGGATGCCAAGCAGCGCATGATCCAGTCCAACCTCCGGCTTGTCGTCTCGATCGCGAAGAACTACCGCAACCAGGGCCTCCCGTTTCTCGACCTGATCCAGGAAGGGACCCTCGGGCTGATCCGCGCGGTCGAGAAGTTCGACTGGCGGCGCGGCTACAAGTTCTCGACGTACGCGACCTGGTGGATCCGCCAGGCGGTCGCGCGTGCGCTGGCCGACAAGGCGCGCACGATCCGGATGCCGGTACACATCGTCGAGCGCCTCCAGAAGATGAACAAGGCGGAGCGCATGCTTTGGACGCAGCTCGGCCGTGAGCCAACGCTCGCCGAGATCGCCGAGGAGGCCAGCCTCCCGCTCGAGCAGGCCAAGGAGGTCAAGGCCGCGGCCCGGGCGTCGACGAGCCTCGACCAGCCGGTCGGCGAGCAGGAGGATGCGGTTTTCGGTGACTTCGTCGCCGGCGACGGGCCGTCACCCGAGGACGAGGTCGAGATCACGCTCCGCAGCCAGGCCCTCGTCCGCGGTCTCGCCGCCCTCTCCGAGCGCGAGCGGAAGGTGATCTGCCTACGCTACGGCCTCGCCGACCTGGAGCCGAAAACGCTCGAGGAGATCGGCCGAGCCCTCGGCCTCACACGCGAGCGCGTCCGGCAGATCGAAGTGCATGCCCTACGCCGTCTCTCGAAGCTTCGAGAGATGGAATCCGTCGCCGGCTAGCTATTCGGACTCGAGGTAGAGCGCGAGGCCGGGTGCTGCCTGCCGTAGCTCTCTCAGGGCGCGCGACTCGAGCTGGCGCACGCGCTCACGCGTGATCCCGAGGCCGAGGCCGACCTGCTCCAGCGTCTGCGGCGACTCGCCGTCCAGGCCGAAGCGGAGCGCGAGGACCCGCCGCATGCGCGGGCTCAGGCGGCGCAGCGCGCCCGCCAGCTCGCGGGAGCGGAGCATCTTGGCGGTCGCGTCGTCGGGCCGGTCGGATTTCGTGTCCTCGATCAGGTCGCTGTAGACGCTCTCCCCGTCCCCCACGGGCGTCTCGAGGCTGATGGGATCCTCGATCAGGTCCAGCAGCTCCTGGACGCGCTCCGGCGTGAATCCGGACTCTTTTGCGATTTCGGGGATCTCCGGGTCGCGGTTCAGCTTCTGCGCGAGAATGCGCCGCGCGCGGAGCACCTTCCGCGTCTGCTCGGCCACGTGCACGGGAAGGCGAATCGTGCGCCCCTGGTCGGCGAGGGCGCGTGTCACGGCCTGCCGGATCCACCACGTTGCGTACGTCGAGAGCTTGAAGCCGAGCTTGTAGTCGAACTTCTCGACCGCGCGAATCAGCCCGAGGTTGCCCTCCTGGATGAGGTCGAGCAACGGGACACCGGCCTTCGTGTAGTTCCGAGTGATCGACATCACGAGCCGAAGGTTGCACTCGATCAGGCGGCGCTTTGCAGCCTCGTCGCCGGCGTCCTTGCGGCGGGCCAGCTCGCGCTCCTCCTGCGGGGTGAGGAGCGGGCCGTCGCCGATCTGGCGGACGTAGAGCTTCAGGGGGTCCTGCGTGATCGCGGCGACGGCGTCGTAGGGGTCCTTCTCCTCGACCTCGACCGGCTCGTCGAGCTGCGCAGGCTCGGGAACGACCTCGAGCTTGGGCTCGGGCGTCGCATCGTCTTCCGCGGGTCGCTGAGGCAGAGGCCGCGCCATCGAGGGGTGTATCGGTCACTCGACCGGGGGTGGCTTAGCGGGGATCCCCTCGAACGAGGGAGGTTCCCCTCTAACTCATGCGGCAGTTATGCGTCGAAAAGGGATAGCAGGGTACGTCTGGAAACCGAGGACGGGGTCGTCCAGTCGGACTTCTAACATGGTAGAAATGTGCAGAAATCGTTGAAATGTGCGGAATTGCCGGATATAGCTTTCATCGCGCGAGTCGCGTAGACCGGACGCTCGCGGCTCAGGCTCTGCTTGCGGGCATCGCGGAGCGCGGCGCTGACGCGGCGGGCTATGCGTATCGCGGCGCTGCCGGCGACCTGTCGTTCCACAAGCAGCGCTCTGGAGCGAGTGCGCTTCTCGACCGCCTTGACATTCCCCAGGAGGCCAACCAGGCGCTCCTCCATGTGCGGGACTACACGAAGGGCCATCCGAAGATCGAGGCCAACAACCATCCGATCCGGCACGGCGCCGTCAAGGGCGTCCACAACGGGATCATCGTCAACGACGAGGAGATCTTCGACCGTTACGGCTTCGACCGGCACGAGCCCGACATGACCGTCGACAGCGAGGCGATCTTCGCCCTCGTCGATGAGTACGGCCCCGAGCCGAACGTGCTCGAGCAGCTCCGCGGGTCGATGGCCACTGCGTGGTTCGACGAGCGCGAGCCGGACACCGTCTACATCGCGCGCGGCGTGGGCCGCCCGCTCTGGCTCGGCGAGGGCCTGAGCGAGGCGTTCTTCGCTTCGACGAAGAAGACGCTCGAGATCGTCGAGCGCTACCTGGGCGTGACGCTCCGCAAGCGTGAGCTGCCGGAGGGGATTCTCGTCCCGCTCGTCGAGGGCCGCCGGCAGAAGGCGATGCGCTTCCGGCCCGACCACGCGTTCGAGGAGACGCCCCTTCCGGCCGTGCGGGCACCCCAGGAAGGCGCTACCTGCCTGCGCCTCCTCGCCGCGATCGCGGCCGTCTGACCCGTCCTTCGGGCGACACCTCCACCCCGTCTTCGAGCAGCCGCTCGCGCACGAGGAACTGAAACGCTGCCCAGGCCCCCTTGTGCGGCTCGAGCATGCGGTAGATCTGCCATTCGCTGAGGAGCTCGGGGTCTTTCCCGCGCGCGTCCTTCCAGTCGGCGAACTTCGGGAGCCGGCCGAGGTTCCGCGCGAGCGCGGCGCCCTGATCGATCGCGCGCTCGAGCCTCTCCTCCCCCACCGGGACATCGAAGCCGGCCTCGCGCAAGGCGTTCTTCAGCGAGCCGAACATGTGCCAGTACAGGGACTTGGACGGCATCGAGTCCCGGTGCTCGTCGAGATCCTTCGCAGTCGGCGGGCGTCCGAGCTCGTCGCCGAGCTCCCGCAGCTGGCGGATCAGGTCGGCGGGCTTCGCGAACCTGCGCGGAACGAGACCGGCCTTCCGTTTCGCCTGATTCCAGCTATTGAAGTGCTGGATCACGGTCTGGGGGTGCACGGTCGTCTCCGGGTCGGCTTCGAACTCTCGCATGGTCGGCGAGCGGCCCAGCCGTTCGGCGCTGGCGCGCAGCTGCTCGAGGATCTCCTCGTCCGAGTAGCGCTTGCGGATTCCGGCCTGGAACCTTGCGAGCGCGGCGGGATCGATCCTGCGCACGGCCTGGGGCGACCGGCGTTTCCGGGGCATGCAAAGAAGAATAGAACAGGATAGAGAACTTGCAAACCGGCGCTAGGAAACTGGAGTGCTGCTAGGAAACGGCGAGCAGCTCGTGCCTGGCGGCCTCGTCGGCGAGGATCTCCGGCGGTAGCACCCGCTCGAGCGCCTTCACGCAGCGCGGGCAGAACTGCGTCCCGGCAGCTCGCCTGAGCTCGTCCATCGCCTCCGCCGCGGGCCGGGCAGCGCGGTAAATACGCGTGGTCAGCATCGAGTCCAGGGCGTCAGCGACGTGGATGATCCGGGCGCCGAGGGGAATCTCCTCCCCTTTCAGGCCGTCCGGATAGCCGTCGCCGTCGAAGCGCTCGTGGTGATGGCGGATCGACGGAACCGCGTCGTTCAGGAAGCCGAGACGGTCGATGATCCGCGCCCCCTCGTCGGAGTGCCGCTGCATCAGCGCCCACTCCTCGTTGGTGAGGACGGCGGGCTTGAGGAGGATCGCGTCGGGAACCGCGAGCTTGCCGATGTCGTGGAAGAGCGCAGCGTGCCCGAGGAGATCGAGCTCGGTCTGCGACAACCCCAGCTCGCGTCCGATCGCAAGCGCGAGCTGCTGGACGCGGCGTGAATGACCGGCCGTGTATGCGTCTCGCGCGTCGACCGTCGCGGAGAGGCTCTCCATCGCGGCCGTCGAGCGCTCGCGCAGGAGCCGGTTGGCCTTCTCGAGCGACACGTTCTGGCTCTGGATGGTCTCCGCGGCCGCCCGGAGCTTCTGGGCGCTTCGCTGCGTGTGCTTGAGGTACGCCTCCTGCGTCTTGCGCATGAGGAGCAGCGGCACGGCGAACACAGCCAGCGCGTACAGGCCTGCGGCGTGGTACGCGATCGCCATCACGCCGCCGACGAAGCCGTAGACGATCCAATGCGTCGCGAGCCAGGCGAACCGCTCGTGCCAGACGCGCCTGACGGGCTCGTGGCCCTCCATCGAGATGGCCACGCTGAGCAGACCCGTGTTGACCGCGAAGTAGGCGAGCCCGGCGACGAGACCGGCCGCGGCGGTGACGAACTCCCCCACCGTGCTCTGGAAGCCGACCGCGAACACACAGGCCGCCGCGAGAGAAGAGAGCGTGAGCGCCCCGATGTTGAACAGGACGCGGTGGATCTCGGACCGGCGGGCGCTCCATTCGACGACCGCCGTCGTCGCGGCGAGGACGAGGGCCGCTCGCGGACCGAACAGGGCCGCGCCGGCGAGCGATCCAACCGCGCTAACCGAGATCGAGCCTCCGTCGTCGACCTCGATCGCGAGCGCCTGGCCGAAGCCGACCAACACGACGAGGGCGATGAGCGCGAAGACGTCGTGGTTGGAGCCGAGCAGGAGCCCCAGCACTCCCGCGCCGATTCCGACCACCGAGACGAACCCCACGAGTAGCGCGAGCCGAAAGGAGAGCGAGAGGAAGCGCGGCCCATGAACGGCGTGCGTCCGGGGATGTCGCCGCTCCTCCGACGGAATCACCTCGACCGCGGGGGGCAGCGGCTCGAAGTGGTCGCCAGTCTCGGGCACCGCGACCAGGCGCGGCTTGCGGTCGCTCGGCACGGCGAGCGGCTCCGAGCTTGCGTCGAGCACGCGGTTGCGGCCCTGGAGCTTTGCTCGGTAGACGGCGAGGTCGGCCTGGTGGATCAGCTCGTTGGCGTCCTGGCCGTCGCGTGGGTACGCGGAAACTCCGACCGAGATCGTCGCGCGAATCGGCTCGCTCGAGGTTTCGACGTCGAACGTGCGGGCCGCAACCTCTCGGCGGATCCGCTCGGCGATCGCCATCGCCTCCTCGGGGCTCGTCTCCGGCAGCAGGATGCTGAACTCCTCGCCGCCGAACCGGGCCGGCACGTCGTAGTGCCTGAGGTGGGTCCGGAACACCTCTGCGATGCCCTGCAGGACGGCGTCGCCGGCGAGATGGCCGTACGAGTTGTTGATGTCGCGGAGCAGGTCGAGGTCGGCCATGATCAGCGACAACGGCCGGTCGAAGCGCTGCGAGCGTCCGATCTCCTCATTCAGGGCCGCGCCGAAGTGCCGAGCGTTGAAGAGGCCGGTCTTCGGGTCGACGCGTGCCTCGGCCTCGAGCGCTGGAACCGAGAGCGACCGGTGGATGAGGAGCACCGGGGCGACCGCGAACGGGATCAGCCACGGATCGGCGTACCAGAACGTCGCGACGACCACGCCGAGGGCCGCGAGCGCGAGTTCCGTCGAGAGCCCGTGCCACGAGAACAGGCCCGACTCACGGATCGTGTGCCCGTGGCCGAGCAACAGCATCGGCGCGAGCATCGCGTGGTTCAGGCCGACGAGCACGAGCGAGCATGCGAGGCCGGCCATGGCGAACCGGAAGCCCGTGCTCGAGACGAGCCCGTCGGCGTGGAGGATCAGCCTCACCGTCGCCCAGGCGGCCATGGACGCGATCACGTAGTTGCAGATGTTGAAGCACTCGCGATACCAGGCGGTTCGGTTCTTCAGCCAGGCCGGAATGTGCTGGACGACGGCCACCACGATGGTCAGCTCCGGAGGCAGGAGCAGGATTGCGGGGATCAGGAAGACGTTCGTCGCGTGGTAGGACTGGTTCCGCCCCGTTCTGACGAGAGCGGCCTGTGCGAGTGCGGCGCCGCCCGCGAACAGCAGGAAGGTGACCCAGACACGTGCGCTGTACGTCTCTGTCTGCAGCCGAGAGACGAACGGCACAGCTACGAGCGCGGCGAGCATGGCGATCGCGATCAGGTAGGCGGTTGCCGCGACCGAGAGCCGCCGGTTTCCGCCCGGGCTCGTCCCCGGGGGTTCGGCGAAGGAAACGTCGGAGGGAGCGGCACTCATGCCGCGCTCACGATCGGTGGCCGCTGCCGCATGTCCAGTCTCTCCTGATCCGGTCGAGGAGCCGCAGAGGAAAGGTGGCTCCGTGTCTCAAGTTAAGGGCTGTCAAACGGCTCGGCTTCCCCCGTCCGAGTGAGAGGAAGGAGCCGGCGCGAAGCCGGCTCCGTCGGGTTTCGTCCTAGGGGTTCTGCCTTAGCCCGAGATCCGGGTCCGCTTCTGCCGCCGCCTCTTCCTCGGGCGTCAGGGCGGTCGGCGTGCCCTGCGGTGGGTCAACCTCGCCTTCGGCGGCGTCCTCCCACGTGACGGACTCCGCAGCAAGCACATCGCTCCAAGTCACGTCCGACCAGGTGACGTCGGTCCAGGACACGTCCGACCAGCTCGCGTCAGTCCAGGAGACGTCGCTCCAGGAGGCGTCCGACCAGCTGACCGTGTCCCAGCTGCGGCTCCCGCGGGCCGCGTCGCTCCAGCTGACCGCGTCGAAGACGGGCGTGCCGCCTCCTGCCGGGTCAGCCATGAGGTACGTGTCCAGGGCGAGGTTGGGGTTCGGCGGCCTGTTGACGTTCGCCGCCCGGTAGGCGTTGACCTCGCCCACGCCGGCCGAGCCCGGAGGCGCCTCGCGGACGTAGCGGGCAGCCTTCATCAGGGCACCCTTCACTTGGTCGGGCGTCCAGTTCGGGTGCCTGGCCAGGATCTGGGCCGCCGCTCCGGCGACCACGGGAGCAGCGAACGACGTCCCGGACAGGCGCATGTAGCCCGTGCCGACCGCGTTCTCGGGTTTCTGGGCGAGGAGGGTCGAGGCGGCAGGGATCGGCCCGACCATGTACCGGCCGGCCGCGGAGATCTCCGGCTTCCGGAACCCGTCGTACGTGTAGCCGTACGCCGACCAGGACGGAACGTCGTGGTTCTGGATCCTGACGCTGCCGTCGAGGTCGACCGCGCCCACCGTGATCACGAAGGGATCGTTTCCGGGGGCGAACAGGACACCGCTCGGGCCGTCGGGGTTGCCGTAGTTGCCGGCCGCCGCGACGACGGTCACGCCCGCGAACCAGAGCTTCTCGACCGCCTTGTCCAGCGGATCCTTCGTGAAGTTGCTCGGCACCGTGGAGTGCAGCGAGAAGTTCGCGACGCGGATGTTGTACTCATTCTTGTGGTCGTAGATCCACCCGGCTGCCGCGATCACGTCGCTCGTGCGGGCCATGCCGTTGTCGTCCATGACGTCGAGCGAGACGAGCTTCGCCGCGGGAGCCGCGCCGGCGTAGTTTGCGCCGCTACCGGCTGCGATGCCGGCGACGAATGTGCCGTGCCCGCGACCGTCGCCCGGCGAGTTCGGCTGGAGCTGCGTGAGCACCTGCTCGGCAACGACGCGCGAACCACCGTCGAAGTCGACGCGGTTCTTGTCGATCCCCGAGTCAACGATCGCGATCGTCGGCGTCGTGGGGCGATAGGTCTCGGTTTCGGGCCAGAACGGTCGAAGCGCCTCGGCGGTCGGCCAGACCTGGTTCGACGACGGGATTGCGTCGAGCTTGATCCTTGCGTCGCTCGTGATCGTCAGCCCAGGCTTCTTGGCCAGGACGAGGACGCGCTTGGCCTTCAGCGTGGCCGACACTGAGCCGACGAGGCGGAGCCTCCGGTTGACGCCCTCGCCGCTGCGGTACGCGTCGCCGCTTCCGGCCGACTGGAACGCGTTCTCCGCGCCGGAGGTGCCGTTGTTGCTCTGGATGATGACCTTGACGAGCGCGTTCGGGGTCTCGTGTGCTTTGGCCTCGAGCACCGGATCGAGATAGGTCGTCGGATCCGGGTTACGGCCGGCCTGCGCAAGCGGGATCGTCGTGACGAAGAGGACGGTCAGGATCGCCAGCAGGCCTCGCCCGCCCTTGCCCCACAGGGCGTTGGCGCGCGAGTCGCCGCCGCGACTCCCCGTCCCCCAGAGGGCGCTCGAACGAGACCCGTCTGGAGCGCCGCCGCTATGTCTTGACATTCCTTTCCCTTTCACGCGCCGGCTGGAGCGCGAAGCCGCAGTTGTCCGCAAGTGAAACTGGTTTTCACCGTAGGTTCGGTCGGGCAGCGCGGTATCACCCTTTCGGGTGAGGACCGCAAGATCCCTCCTCTCAGTGATGGCGCGCGTCCCGGGTACGCTCACGCCGTGAGAGTCCGGGTGCCCCTGACGGTCGGGATCGCCGGAGCCCGGGTCGCCGCCGGGCTCTCGCGCTTTGTGGGCGCCGGCGGCGGGACGACGGTGCCGGGGAAGGTGCTGACGTCGCTCGACCCCGAGGTGCTCGACCGTCTGGCTCGGAGGCTTCCCCTCGGGTCGGCGCTCGTCTCGGCCACGAACGGCAAGACGACGACCGCCGCGATGACGGCGCGGATCCTGGCTCCGCGCGTGCGGCTCGCGCACAACTCCTCCGGGGCGAACCTCCTGTCCGGTGTGACCTCGAGCCTTCTGTCTGCGAAGAGCCCGGAGCTGGGACTCTTCGAGGTGGACGAGGCCGCGCTGCCGGAGATCGCGGAGCGCGTACGGCCGCGGGCGATCTGCCTGGGAAACCTCTTTCGGGATCAGCTGGACCGGTACGGCGAGCTGGAGCACGTGGCAGAGCGCTGGCGTTCGGTCGTGCGCGACTTGCCGGCGGAGTCGGTGCTCGTCGTGAACGGGGATGATCCGCAGGTTGGGGACCTGGCGCGTGAGCGGGATGGATCGATCGTGTTCGGTGTCGACGATCCGCGGCACGCCGTTCCGGAGCTCCTGCATGCCGCGGACTCGAAATGGTGCCTTCGCTGCGGGCGGCCCTACGAGTACTCGGCCGCCTACGTCGGGCATCTGGGCGCTTATCGGTGCCCGGCTTGCGGCCATGCGCGGCCGGAGCTGGACGTTATTGCTCGCGGGATCGAGCTGCGCGGGCTGGAGGGTGTCAACTTCTCACTGGAGGTCGGCGGCGAGAGCCGTTCTGTGCGGCTCGGCGTGCCGGGCCTCTACAACGTCTACAACGCTCTCGGCGCCGCCTCGCTGGCTCTCGGGCTCGGGTCGACGTTGAACGACGTGGTCGCGGGACTCGGGCAGTTCGGTGCCGCATTCGGGCGTTTCGAACGGATCGCCGTCGGCGACAAGCGGCTGCTCATGCTGCTCGTGAAGAATCCGGCGGGCGCGAACGAGGTCGTGCGAACGCTGGTGGCCGGGGGCGCGCCGAAGCTCGCGGTGCTGGCACTGAACGATGCGATCGCGGACGGACGAGACGTGTCGTGGATCTGGGACGTCGACTGGGAGCCGCTCCTCGCCGGCCTCGAGCGAGTGGTCGTGACCGGTGAGCGTGCGGCCGAGATGGCGCTGCGCTGCAAGTACGCGGGGTTCCCGGTGGACGCGATCGAAGTCGCCCCGGAGCTCGGCGCGGCGCTCGATCGCGGGCTCGAGCTGACGTTCGCGGGCGGCGAGCTCGTCATCCTGCCCACGTACACGGCGATGCTCGCGCTGCGTCGGATCGTGGCCGACCGCGGATTCGTTCGCCCCTACTGGGAGCGGGCCGCGTGACGACGATCCGGGTCGCCCATCTTTATCCGGAGTACCTGAACATCTACGCGGATCGCGGCAACATCGCGGTTCTGTCGAGCCGGGCTCGCTGGCGGGGAGTCGAGCTCGAGGTCGAGGCGGTCAGTCTGGGTGACGAGCTGCGCCTCGGCGAGCACGATCTGCTGTACATCGGTGGCGGGCAGGATCGGGAGCAGGCGCTGATCGCGCCGGATCTAGCGGCGCGCGGCGAGGCGATTCGAGAGGTTGTCGCGGGCGGAGCGGCGGTGCTGGCTGTGTGCGGCGGCTACCAGTTGCTCGGCCGGTTCTATCGCGGACGGGACGGCGACGAGCTTCCTGGGGCCGGGCTCTTCCCGCTCGAGACAGTCGCGGGCGACCGCAGGATGATCGGCGACTGCCTCCTGGAGTGCGAGCTCGAACCGGGCGTGCGGCGGACCCTGGCCGGATTCGAGAACCACGCGGGCGTGACGCGGCTCGACCCTGGCGCCGCGTCCCTGGGACATGTGGTCGCGGGGTTCGGAAACGACGGCGCAAGCGGGTTCGAGGGAGTCCGCGTCGACAACGCGATCGGCACGTACCTCCACGGGCCGCTGCTGCCCCGCAACGCATGGCTCGCCGACTGGATCCTCGAGCGCGCGCTCGAGCATCGAACCGGGAAGCGGCCGGCGCTGGAACCGCTGCGCGACGACCTCGAGGATGACGCCCAGCGCGTCGCGGCGGCGCGAGCCCGTGCTCGCGGAGGCCGTTTCTAGTACACGCGCGTGCGCGTGGGCCGGCGCGGAGTGCCTGTCCGCGCAGCGGACCAGGAAAGGGGGTTCGGGGAAACGGGAGTTTCCCCCGACTACCGAGACTCGTGCGCAGGGTCTGTGAGGCCGCCACAGCCCTCAGGGTGCCCAGAGCGGCCCGAGATACACCACTGGATCCCCCGGACGCCAGCGGGCCAGGAAGCGCTGAATCGGCGGGTGGAGCACGATCTCGTCCAGCTCGCCAACGTCGAACAGCCGGTGCCCGCGAACCGCCACGTCTTGCGACGTGACCGCCTCCAACGACCGGCCCTCCAGGTCGCCCGAAAAGATGATGTGGACGACGTGCTTCGCGGCGAAGCTGCCAACGGGCGCGATCGAGTCGACGATCGCCACCGGACCTTCGACGGGGATCTCGTCGTTCAGGCCGACCTCTTCGGACAGCTCCCTGTGCAGCGCGCGGACGAGGCTTTCGCCTGAGTTCACGCCGCCCCCCGGCAGCAGCCAATTGGCTCGGCCGCCCTTCTCGTGCCTGCAGAGCAGAATTCGGCCGCCCCAGCTCAGGATCGCAGACACCCGGATGCGCGGCTCGGTGCCCATCAAGCCTCCGCGCGGCTCGAGGACCCGAACCCGCGCACTCCGCGCTCCGTGGTCGGCAGCTCGTCGACCTCTGCGGTCTCCACCGGCGCGAACGGCACCACGACGAGCTGGGCGATCCGCATGCCGGGCTCGACCAAGAACGGCGCAGACGAATCGGTGTTGAGCAGGATCACACGCACCTCGCCGCGGTAGCCGGAGTCGATCAGCCCGGGCGTGTTCAGCACGGTTACGCCGTGGTCGGCCGCCAGCCCGGATCGCGGCTGGACGAACCCCGCGTGCCCCTCCGGGATCGCGACGGCCAGCCCCGTGCCCACGCTTGCCCGCTCCCCCGGGCCGATCTCCACGCCCTCACACGCGACGAGATCGAGCCCGGCATCCCCGGCGTAGGCGCGCTGGGGCACGACCGCGTCGTCGTGCAGCCGCTGGAAGAGCAGCTCCGTCACCGGCCGGCCTCCTGCGACGCATCTTCCTCGAGCACGAGGAACGGCGCGAACCGGCGGAGGTCAGGGCGGCTGAGCCGTGCACGCACGAAGACGCCCTCCTCGCGGTCGATCCTCTCGTCCACCGGAGCCCCCAACTCGTACAGCTCCGCGAGCTTGTCGCCCGCGTCGTACGGGATGAGGAGCCTCACCGCCTCGAACCGTTCCGCGAAGCGAGCGGCGACCGAAGCGCGGAGCTCGTCGAGCCCCTCACCCGCCCGGGCCGACACCCGGGGTGCGCCCGGGAATCTGTTCGCCAGCCGCCGGCGTTTCAGCGCGTCGACGAGATCGATCTTGTTGAGCACGATCTGCACCGGGAGCTCGTCCGCTCCAACTTCGGACAGGACAGAGTCGACAGCGGCGACCATCTCCTCCATCCGCTCCTCGTCGACCGACGCGTCGACCACGTGCAGCACGAGATCGGCCGCCAGTGTCTCCTCGAGCGTCGCCGCGAACCCTTCGACGAGCTGGTGCGGCAGCCGACGGATGAACCCGACCGTGTCCGTCACGAGGTAGCGCCTGCCGTCGTAGTCGAAGCTCCGCGTCGTCGGATCGAGCGTCTCGAACAGTCGATCGTCCACGGATGTGCCTGCCCCGGTCAGGGCGTTGAGCAGTGTCGACTTGCCGACGTTCGTGTATCCCGCGAGGGCGACCGTCGGCGTCTGCGAGCGTGTGCGTGACTTGCGCCGTGTCGCGCGCTGCTTGCTGAGAGCCTTGAGGCGGCGGCGCAGAAGGCTGATCCGCCTCCGCGCGAGCCGCCGGTCGGTCTCCAGCTGGCTCTCCCCCGGTCCGCGCGTGCCCACGCCCCCGCCGAGCCGCTCGAGGTGCTGCCACATGCCCCGCATGCGCGGGAGGTTGTACTCGAGCTGTGCGAGCTCGACCTGGAGCTTGCCCTCGGCGCTGATCGCGTGCTGGGCGAAGATGTCGAGGATCAGCTGGGTGCGATCGATGACGCGCGTCGAGAGCACATCCTCGAGCCGCCGCTGCTGTGCCGGCGTCAGCTCGTCGTCGACGAGCAGCGACTCGGCCCGCGAGTCACCGAACGCGCGCTCGAGCTCGACGAGCTTGCCCTTGCCGACGTAGGTCCGCTCGTCGGGCCGCGGCCGACGCTGGACGATCTCCGCCACCGGGTCGACGCCGGCCGTCCGGGAGAGCTCGCGAAACTCGCCCAGCTCCTCGTCCTGATCGACGTCCGAGCCCAGCACGGCGACGATGAATCCCCGCTCCGGCTCCGCACCTGGAGCAGGGTCCGGCTGGTGCTGTCTCACGACTGAATTATGACCAGCGCGCTCGTGATCCGGTCGACGGCCTCCTCGAGCCGCGAGTCCGGAACGGTCAACGACAGCCGGACATAGCCCTCGCCGCTCGGACCGTACGAATCTCCCGGCGAAACGAGGACCGACGCCTGCTCCAGCATCAGCTCGGTGAACGACCCGGATGTGTGGCTCTCGGGAACGGCAACCCAGAAATACGGCGTCGCGCGCGGGGCGTTCACCTCGAGCCCGATCTCGCGGAGGCCGGTCCCGAGCAGGTCGCGCCGCCGGGCGTAGACCTCCGAGATCTCGCGCGGGAAGTCGCGCTCGTCGGTGAGGGCGACCGCGGCGGCGTGCTGGACGGCCTCGGACATGCCGGAGTCGAGGTTCGTCTTCAGCTGGCGATAGTGCTCGACGATCTCTCGGTTGCCGGCGACGAGGCCCGCGCGCCAGCCGGTCATGTTCCAGCCCTTGGAGAGCGAAAAGATCTCGACGCCGACGTCCTTCGCGCCCTCGGCCTCGAGGAAGCTCGGCGGCCGGTACCCGTCGAAAGCGACCTCGGAATATGCGTTGTCGTGCACGACGATCAGGTCGCGCTCACGCGCGATCTCGATGGTGTGCCGGAAGAAGTCGAGCTCGGCAGTCGCGCCGGTGGGGTTGTTGGGGTAGTTGAGGTAGAGGAGCTTCGCGTCCGGCGCGCCGTCGAGGTCGGGGAGAAAGCCGTTCTCCTCGCGGAGCGGCAGGTAGTGGACGGTCGCGCCGGCGAAGAGCGGGCCCGACGTGTAGGGCGGGTAGCCCGGGTCGGGTGCAAGGCAGGCGTCGCCCGGGTCGAGGCAGGCGAGCGCGATGTGGCCGACTCCCTCCTTGCCGCCGAGGACCGGGATCACCTCACCATCCGGATCGAGCTCGACGTCGAAGCGGTCGCGGTAGAAATTCGCCGCCGCGGCACGGAACTCGGCCGTTCCGTGATTCGTCGGATACTGGTGTGTGCGCGGGTCGCGCGCAGCCTCTGCGAGCGCGTCGATGACCGCAGGAGGCGTGGGCAGGTCGGGGTCGCCGATACCCAGGCTGATCACGTCGACGCCTGCTTTCTCCGCCTCGGCTACCTTGCGTTCGAGCTCGGCGAAGAGGTACGGCGGGACCGCGTCGAGGCGCTTCGCGAACTTCACAGCTCGAACTCCTTCGACAGCTCGACCGTGCAGATCTCCTCGGCCGGCCCGGTCAGTCGGGCGCGGAGGTTCTCGTCCAGCTCGACGAGGAGGTCGCCGCCCTGCAGATGGACCGTCACGGGGCTTTGGCACCAGCCGTTGTGCACGGCCGCGCTCGCGACGGCGACCGCGCTCGTCCCGGATGACAGGGTCTCCCCCGCGCCGCGCTCCCAGACCGCGGCGGTCATCTCGTGCGGGCCGTCGACGCGCGCGAACTGCACGTTCGTCCGTTCCGGGAAGCGCTCGTGATTCTCGACCGCTGGGCCGAGTCGAAGAAACTCGTCGCGGTCCGGCGTGTGGCGAATGACCGCGTGCGGGTTGCCCACCGAGACCGGAACCATCTCGTACTGCTTTCCGTCGACGCGGAGCGGCTCCTTCTCCCCCACGTCGACTGCGCCGATCTCTGTCTCGACCTGCTTCCCGTCGCGCATAGTCGCTACGACCTCACGCGGACCGACGCTGACCCGGACGCGGTCGAGTCCGTCCCGGCGCGCCAGCCACCGGGCCGCGATCCGCGTCCCGTTGCCCGACAGCTCCGCCGTCGAGCCGTCCGGGTTCCAGATCACGATCTCGGCCGAGTCGCCGTTCGTCGACACCACCTCGACGATCCCGTCGGAGCCGACGCCGAAGTGGTAGTCGCAGATCTTCTGCACGCGCTCGGGAGTCAGCGGCAGGGCAAGCTCAGCCCGCTCGACCAGCAGGTAATCGTTGCCGAGCCCGTGCCACTTCGAGAATTGCATCCGCGACCTCGCCCGGAGGGCGATCGGCAGGCAGGCTAACAAGGCCGGGTATCCGTCGCATCCACTTGCGCTGGTAGGCGGCGTAGCGCCTCGTGCGGGCCGTCAGAGCCTCGATCGCAGCCTCGTCGTCGGCGTGCTCGGCGATGTCCGAGAGCCCGTGCGCGTAGGCGGCGGTGGACGAAACCGGGCCGGCTAGGGCGCGCTCTGCCTCGGCGCGGACGCCTGCTTCGAACATGGCGCGCGTCCGTTCGGCGATGCGCCTGTCGAGCTCGTCCTTGGGGATGTCGAGGCCGAAGACGAGCGTCGGATGCCTGGTGTCGTCCGTCCAGAGTCGGTCCCGTTCGCGTGGCTGCGCGGAGAGCTCGAGGCTGCGCACGACCCGCCGTCGGTCGTTCGGGTGGACCGCGGCAGCCGCCTCGGGATCGAGCTCGGCGAGCCGTGCATGTGCCTGCTCAGGCCCCTCTTCGTCGTAGAGACGCTCCCAGCGCTCGCGCTCTCCCGGCTCGGGTGCGGGCGGAAGTGAGAGATCCGCGAGTGCCGCCCGCAGGTAAAGGCCCGTCCCGCCGACGACGATCGGTGTGCGGCCCGCTTCGAGAATCTCGTCGAGCGCAGCGTGCGCGAGCCGCTGGTACTCGGCGACCGAGGCCTCGTGGTCGAGCGTCCAGATCCCTACGAGTCGGGCGGGCGCCTGGTTGGTGAGGATCGGGAGGCCGCGGTAGACCTGCATCGAGTCCGCGGATACGAGCTCGGCGGGGATTCTCGCCGCGAGGGCCTGCGCGACGGCCGTCTTTCCCGAGGCCGTCGGGCCGAAGACGGCGAGAACGGTTTCAGTCACGCAGCCGCGCGCGGGCGCGGTCGAGCTCGTCCTCGGTCAGGCCCGCGTTGCGCAGGTAGCCGTTGACGCTGCCGTAGCGGCGCTCGAGCTCCTCGAAGACGCCTCTGATCGACTCGGCGGGTGTTTGCGAAAACCGCCTCATGCGCTCGAGCTCCTCCTCTGTCTCCGCCGACGCGAACCACTGCTCATGCCGCGGGCGAAGCCGCTCCTCGCTGAGGGCGTAGTCCGCGGCGATTTCGTCGATGCCCACACCCGCGATGTGCAGGAGAAGCGCCGTCAGCAGCCCGGTTCGATCCTTGCCGCCGGCGCAGTGGATGACGACACCGCCTTCAGGCGCGTTCGCGACCGCGCGGATCGCAGCGGCGACGTTCCTGTCGAAGTGCGACAGGAAGATCATGTAGACCTCACGTGTCGCCGTCGGCACGTCCGGGGCAGAGCGTGCGATCGCCTCGAGCCGGGCCTCGACGTCCTTCCAGTCGTCCGTGTCCGTCTCGAAGAACGGAATATGCAGGACCTCGACCGGCAGCTCGGCCGGCGGGTCGGCCGCGAGCTCGTCGTTCGTCCGTAGGTCGACGATCGTCTTGACGCCGTAGTCGACGAGCGCAGCCCAGCCCTGGTCGCTCAGCTGGCGGACGCTGTCGGCGCGGATGATCGAGTCGTAGCCCGTCTCGCCGCCGTCCTCGGTCGGATGGCCGCCGAGATCGCGGACGTTGAGCAGCCCGTCCCAGAGGAGGTCGCGACTACGCTGCAACGGCTGCGAGCTCGTGACCTCTGAGCGTGGTCGAGGTGGCGTCGTCGATGCGGACGTCGACGAGGCTTCCCGGCTCGCTCGTCCCGACGAAGTTCACGGTCGTGTTGCGTCGCGTCCGGCCGCGAAGGAGTGAGGCGTCTGTCCTGCTCGGGCCCTCGACGAGCACCTGCTCGATCCGGCCGACACGGGCCGCGTTCCGCTCGCGCGCTCTGCGCTGGACGACTTCGACGAGCCGCTCGATCCGGTTGCGCTTCACCTCCTCGGGCACCTGGTCCGGCATCGCGGCGGCCTTGGTGCCCTGCCGCGGCGAGTAGACGAAGGTGAACGCGCCGTCGTAACCGACCTCCTCGACCACCTCGAGCGTCTCCTCGAAGTCGCGCTCGGTCTCGCCCGGAAAGCCGACGATGATGTCGGTCGTCAACGCGAGGTCGGGAATCGCAACGCGGAGGCCATCCACGAGTCGCAAGTAGCGCTCGCGGCTGTACGTGCGCCGCATCGTCTTCAGAACGCGTGTGGAGCCCGACTGGAGCGGCAGATGCGCGTGCTCGCAGACGGTGTCGCACTCGGCCATGGCCGCGATGACGTCGCGGCGGAAGTCCTTCGGGTGCGGGCTCGTGAAGCGGATGCGCTCGAGTCCGTCGACCTCGTCCACGGCGCGGAGGAGCTCGGCGAAGCTGCTCCCGAGGTCGCGGCCGTACGAGTTGACGTTCTGTCCCAGGAGCGTGACCTCGCGGACCCCTTCGCCGGCGAGGCCGGTCAGCTCGGCCAGGATCTCGCCGGGGCGTCTGCTCACCTCGCGGCCGCGCACCGACGGAACGATGCAGTACGAGCAGACCGAGTTGCAGCCCATCGAGACCTGCACCCACGCCTGGAAGCGCCGTTCACGGTGCATCGGGAGCGTGCCGGCGAACTCGCGCTCCTCCTCGATTCCGAACCGGCCTCGCGGCGCCTCGCCCCCGGCGCCGAGCCACTCGGCGAGATGCGGGATCGTGCCCGGTCCGAACGCCACATCGACGAATGGGTAGAGGTCGAACAGCCGCTCGCGCTGTGCCTCCGCGTAGCAGCCGCCGACGGCGATCACCTTCTCCGGGTCGGCGAGCTTCAGCATCTTCGCGTTCCCGAGGTGCGCCGCGAACCGCTGGTCGGGCTTCTCCCGAATCGTGCAGGTATTGAAGACGAGCACGTCCGCCTCTTCCTGAGAGACGGCCTCCCCCAGTCCGAGCTCCTCCAGCATGCCCTTGATCCGCTCGGAGTCGTGAGCGTTCATCTGACAGCCGAACGTCGTGACGTGGTACCGCTTCACGTCGAACAGCCTAGCGAGCTATTTGGCGAATTCGGTTGCGCGCGACTCGCGGATGACTGTGACCTTGATCTGCCCCGGATACTCGAGCTCGTGCTCGATCTCGCGGGCGATCTCGTGTGACAGAAGCGCGGCTTGGTCGTCGTCGACCTCGCCCGGCTTGACGATGACTCGAATCTCACGCCCGGCCTGGAGCGCATAAACCTTCTCGACGCCGTTTCGCTTCATCGCCAAGCCCTCGAGCGCTTCCAGGCGCTTGATGTAGTTCTCGAGGCTGTCCCCGCGGGCTCCGGGGCGTGCTCCCGAGATTGCGTCCGCGGCGATCAGCAGTACCGCCTCCACGGTCTGCGGCTGCACCTCGTAGTGGTGCGCCTCGACGGCGTGGATGACGCCCGGCGACTCGCCGTAGCGGCGCGCGTACTGCGTGGAGATCGCCGCGTGGGAGCCCTCGACCTCGTGGGTGACCGCCTTGCCGATGTCGTGCAGGATCGCGGCCCGCTTCGTCGTCTTGACGTTCGCGTCCAGCTCGGTCGCCATCAGCCCGGCCAGGTGCACGACCTCGAGCGTGTGCTTGAGGACGTTCTGCCCGTAGCTCGTCCGGTAGTTGAGCCGGCCGAGCAGCTTGACGATCTCCTCGTGGAACTCGCCGCAGTTGGCCTCGAACACGGCCTGCTCGCCCGCCTGGAGGATGTGCTCCTCGATCTCGGCTTTCGACTGGTAGTACATCTCCTCGATGCGGGCCGGCTGGATCCGGCCGTCCTCGACGAGCTTCAGCAGCGTGATCTTCGCGACCTCGCGGCGGATCGGATCGAATGACGAAAGCACGACCGCTTGCGGTGTGTCGTCGACGATCACGTCCACCCCGGTCAGGTGCTCGAGCGTACGGATGTTTCGGCCTTCGCGGCCGATGATCCTGCCTTTCATGTCGTCGGACGGGAGCTCGATCAGCGAGGAAGTCGTCTCCGCAGCGTGGCTGGCTGCGACGCGTTGGAGAGCGTCGGCGACGAGGTTCCTGGCGCGACGCTTCGCCTCGGCCTGGGCCTCTTCGTCGAGTTGGCGGACGCGCCGGGCAAGGTCGTGGCGGACGAGCTCCTCGGACTGCTCGAGCAGGCGCGCCTTCGCCTCGTTGACGGTCATGCCGGCGACGCGCTCGAGCTCGGCGAGCTCACGCTGCTTCGCCTCCTTGAGGTCGTCCTGGAGCTCCTTGACGTGCACCTCGCGATCGGCGATGCCCTGCTCGCGGCGTGTGAGCTCCTTGTGGCGGACCTCCACTTCGTCCTCGCGCGCCAGGACGCGCTCTTCAATCTTCGTGATCCGGGCGCGCTGCTCGCCGACCTCGCGTTCGACCTCGCCTCGGACCCGAACGGCGTCCTCGCGGGCCTCGATCTTGGCCTCTCGCCGGATCGTCTCGGCCTCCCTGCGGGCCTCCGCGACGCTCGTGCCGCCGAACAGCTGCAATCCGAACACGACGACCACGCCTGTGATCAGGACGGCGATCAGAACTGCCGCAAGAACGAGCATGGATGCTCCTCGGGTCGGAGCCCGCGCGGCTCAATCTCCGAATGGGTGCGGCCCGAGCGGACCGCGACAAACTGGGCTCAACCGATCCCGGCGGAGGCCCTTTCAGTCGCTTCTCGTCGTGGAATCAAGGTGCTTTGCTCGTG
>JBKPQP010000217.1:0-5221 GCA_046734155.1 Actinomycetota bacterium
GTCGAGCGCAACGTCGAGGTGACGGGGCCGGACGGCTTCCCGTTCGCGCAGCTGCTCACGTGCCGCGACCTCAGCAAGTGCGAGGTCGGCCAGGGCAAGTACGTCCTGATCACGGCTCCGGACGGCGGCATCCTGAACGACCCGGTGATGCTGCGGCTGGACGAGAACACGTTCTGGTTCGCGCTCGCCGACAGCGACGTCCTGCCCTACGCGCCGGGGCTGGCCGCATACGCGGGGATGGACGTCCAGCTGTCGATGGCTGAGGCCTACCCGCTCCAGATCCAGGGGCCGAAGTCGAAGGACCTCGTGCGCGACCTGTTCGGCGACGAGATCCTCGAGCTCCCGTACTACCGCTTCCGCCGGCTCGAGCTGGACGGGATCCCGCTGATCCTCACCCGCACCGGGTGGACCTCCGAGGTCGGCTACGAGATCTACCTCCTCGACGCTTCGGGCGGGGACGATCTGTGGGAGCGGATCATGGAGGCGGGAGCCCCGTACGAGATTCGCCCGACCGGGCCTGTGGACATCCGCCGCGTCGAGGGCGGCATCTTCAACTGGGGCGCGGACATGAACTACGAGAACAACCCTTACGAGCTGGGGCTCGACCGGCTCGTGGACCTGGACTCCGAGGCCGATTTCCTCGCCCGGGACGCGCTCACGAGGATCCGCGAGAAAGGCGTGAAGCAGAAGATCGTCGGCGTCGAGATCGCGGGCGACCGGCTGGAGATGAACTCGACGGCGTGGCCGGTCTCGGCGGACGGCGCGGACGGAAAGGTGACCTCGGCCGTCTACTCGCCGCGGCTGGAGAAGAACATCGCGTACGCGTGGCTGCCCGTCGAGCACACCGAGCCGGGGACGCAGGTCACCGTGGAGACTCCTGACGGGGCCAGGGAAGCGACGGTCGTGCCGCTGCCCTTCTTCGACCCCGAGAAGCAGATCCCCAAGTCGTAGCGCCACCGTGTCCGTAGGAACGGCGTTCTATCCCCGCGCCGCCCCGCTCAACCGCAAGCAGCAGTGGCGGGAGTGGTCCGGCTACTTCGCCGCGAGCGCGTACCACGACTCCCACGAGATCGAGTACAACGCGATCCGCGAGGCGGCCGCGCTCATCGACGTCTCTCCGCTCTACAAGTACGTCGTCT
Organism: Actinomycetota bacterium; assembly: GCA_046734155.1. Classification (GTDB taxonomy): domain Bacteria; phylum Actinomycetota; class Thermoleophilia; order Gaiellales; family Gaiellaceae; genus VAXT01. The sequence goes on from JBKPQP010000217.1 coordinate 1,140, forward strand.
CCGGCCCCGACGCGACGCGCCTCGTCGACCGGGTGATCACCCGGGACGCGAGCAAGCTCGCCGTCGGCCGCGTCTACTACACGTCCTGGTGCAACGAGGACGGCCGCGTCGTCGACGACGGGACCGTCGGCCGCCTGGACGAGCAGAGCTATCGCTGGACGGCCGCCGACCCGTCACTGCGCTGGTTCCGGCTGAACGCCCGCGGGCTCGACGTCGAGATCGAGGACGTGAGCGAACGGGTGGCCGCGCTGGCGGTGCAGGGCCCGTTGAGCCGCGACGTGCTCGAAGGGGCCACCGGAGCGGAGTGGGGGGACCTCAGGTACTTCGGCCGGCGGACCGCGCAGGTGGGCAGCGTCGACGTCGACGTCTCCCGGACGGGCTACACCGGCGACCTCGGCTACGAGGTGTGGGTGGAGCGCGAGCACGCGCTCGAGGTCTGGGACGCGTTCGTGGCCGCGGGCCGGCCCTACGGCGTGAGGCCGGCCGGGATGCTCGCGCTCGACATCGCGCGAATCGAGGCCGGGCTGATCCTCATCGAGGCCGACTTCGACTCGGTGCGGCGCGCGCTGATCCCGGAGCAGTCCTTCTCGCCCTTCGAGCTGGGCATCCTCGGCCGCTTCGTCGACTTCGAGAAGCAGGCGCATTTCGTCGGCCGCCGAGCGCTCGAGGACGAGCAGGAGCGGGGCGGGCCGCCGCGGAGGCTCGTCGGGCTCGAGCTCGACTGGGAGCCGCTGGAGGAGCTGTACCGGGCGAAAGGGCTGACGCCGATGTTCGACCCGGCGCCCTCGCGCGTGCCCGTCCCGCTGTACGCGCGGCGCCGCCAGGTCGGCAAGGCGACCAGCACGACGTGGAGCCCGACCCTGAAGAAGATGGTGGCGCTGGCCTCAGTCAGCGCCGCTCAGAGCGAGCCCGGCACGAGGATCGAGGTCGAGTGGACGGTGGAAGCGCGGCGCAGCCGCACGCCGGCGACGGTGGTGGAGCTGCCGTTCTTCAACCCGCCGCGCAAGACCTCGACGGTCGACGTCTAGAAGACGGCCAGCGGATTCAGCGGCGAGCCCGTCCCGCCGGTGATGCGGAGCGGAGCCGCGACGAAGAGGAAGTCCCAGCGCCCGGTCCGCTCGCAAGTGGCCAGGAGGTCTTCGAGCTGCAGGTAGTCGAGCAGGTGGACGCCCATGGCATTGAGCGCCAGCACGTGGATCGGGAAGTCGACCCCCTCGGTGCTGCTGGGCGCGGTGTCGCTGTTCCCGTCGCCGCCGAGGGCGGCTACTCCGCGCTCCCCGAGGAACGGCATGGACGTCGGATGCAACCCGGATTTCGCATTCGCGGTCGGCCACGGGCCGAGCTCCGACAGGCGGCGGGTGTGGCCCGTGCGAACGAGGAGCACGTCGCCCTCGCCGACGGTGACGCCCTGTTCGAGCTCGGCCGCCTCGAGATCGTTGGGGAAGACGTGCTGGCCCGGGTCGAGCCAGGGCACTCCGCGGACACGCGGGATGTCGAGCAAGACGCCCCGGGTGACCAGGCCGTTCGCGAGCACTTCGATCGAGTCGTCCGCGGCGCCTTCGGCCGTCACAGCCGTGGCCGGAGCCCCGTTGTACAGCGAGCCGTCATAGATCACGTGGCAGAAGGCGTCGATGTGCGTATGGCCGTCGTTGTGGTAGTCGGCGCCCACGTAGTCCTTCGCGAAGCGCAGCTCGCCGGGGCCTGCCTCCAGGTCGGGCGAGGTCGTCATGTAATGGACGGCAGGCTCCGGGTTGTCCTCTGCTGCCTTCGTGTTCATCGGCAAGCTCAGCGTCACGGTCGTCCCCTCCTGGACGAGACGGGACGCCGCAACCACCCGGTCGGGCTCGAGGTAGTTCAGCGCTCCTCGCTGATCGCGCTCGCCCCACCGCCCCCACGAGCTGAGGCTGCGAAAGAGCTCCGCGAACTCCGCGGCAGTGACCTCGGCACTCACCGCAACACAATCCATCGCGCCCTGGGGCCTGCCATCGTTCGGTTGGGATGAAGCCCATCTCGATCTCGGCAATCCGCCGGCTCGCCGTGACGACGCAGGGGTACGCGGCCCGCCCTCGCCGCGCGGGAGCGGACGAGGTGGAGGCGGCGATCAGGAAGGCCTCCTGCATCCAGCTCGACACGATCACGACCGTCGAGCGCAGCCACCGGATCGCGATCTCGAGCAGGGCCGGCACGTACCCCGTGGGAACGCTTCCGCGCCTCCTGCGCGAGGGGCGCATCATCGAAGGCTGGGCCCACGCCCTGTCCGTCGTCCCTGCGGAGGACTGGCCCCTCTACGCCTGGGCGCGCGAGCGCATGCGTGAGGCGTCGCCATGGCACGGCGACGTCAGGACGCGGTACCCCGGGCTCGAGGAGCAAGTGCTCGGCGAGATCCGTGAGCGTGGCCCACTGGGGTCGCGCGACTTCGAGGGCAAGCCCGATCCCGCGCCGCACCGGGCCGGAACGTCGTCGGAGGTGATGTGGAGCTGGAAGCCGGCCAAGCAGATGCTCGACGCGCTGTTTGCCTCGGGGGACCTGGTGATCGCCGACCGCGTGAACTTCCAGCGCCGCTACGACCTCCCGGAGCGCGTGCTTCCCCGTGACGTGCTCGAGGCTCCGATTCCCGCGGAAGAGGAGGCGGTCAGGGCGCTGATCGTCAAGGCGGTGCGGGCCAGGGGCGCGCTGAGCGAGTTCGCGATCGTGGAGCACGTGCGGCCGATCTGGCACTTCCTCGGCGGGGCGAAGGCCGCCGGCCCCTACGTCGACGCCCTCGTGGCCGAGGGCCGGCTCGAGCGGCTCGGTGTGGAGGACGGCCGTGCGCCGGTCGTCGTCGAGGCGGGCATCGAGCTGGACCGCCCGAGACCGAGCACGGCGCTCCTGCTGACGCCGTTCGACAACCTGCTCTGGGGCTACCAGTACGCGACGCGCGTGCTCGGCTTCGAGCACGTGATCGAGCTGTACAAGCCTGCGGCTCAGCGGCGCTACGGCTACTACGTCCTGCCCTTCCTCTGGCGCGACCGGATCGTCGGACGCGCGGACCTGAAGTCCGAGCGCAAAGAGGGCACGCTCGTGGTGAAGGCCTTCCACCTGGAGCCGGGCGTTCGCCGCTCGACCGCGCTCGAGGAGGCATTCGACCGGGCCCTCGACCGCCTCCGGCGCACCGTCGGCCTCGAGCGCGTCGTTCGCTGACGCGGGTAAGGAACTCGGCCGCCGCAGGCGAACTGCAGAGACGTGGGCGAGCACGAGCACGAAGTCGCCGACGCCACGCGCAGGACCCGGCTCGCGCTCGAGCGGACCTACCTCGCGTGGTGGCGGACCGGTCTGACCTGCTTCGCCGTGAGCTTCGCGGCCGGGCGGCTGGTCCCGGATCTCTCGCGCGGGGCGAACTGGCCATACGAGGTGATCGGCATCGCCTTCGCCGTCGTCGGCGTGGCCAGCACCGCGTACGGCTACGTCCGCAACCGCGACGTGGGCCGCGCGCTCTCGGCCGGAGAAGAGGTGCCGTCCAGCGACCAGGCCGCGCTCGTCTTCGCGGCCTTCGGTGTGATCCTCGGCATCTTCACGGCCGTGCTGCTCGTCGCGACCCGATGACCCGGTAGGGCGTCAGAACTCTTCCTGCGAGTACGCGGGCTCGGCGAGCGGCGAGGCGGCGCCGACCTCGCCCAGCGCCGGCACGCGGGCCGGGGTCCGGGCGCGCGGGATCACGACCGCCACCGCGCCCGCGCAAGCGGCCACGACGGCCGAGATGGCGAACGCCTTCGTGTACCCGGAGTCGGTCGGGATCCCCGCGACCGCGCTGCCGGCGAGGACGGTCGCCGAGACCTGCGAGCCGAGGGACGAGCCGACGGAGCGGACGAGTGCGTTGAAGCCCGTGGCCTCGCCGGTCTGGTGCGGCGGTACGGCCTCGATGATCAGGTTCGGCATCGCCGCGAAGGCGAGCCCGATGCCGCCGCACATGATCGTGCTGAAGGCGATCACCTCGACCTGGCTCCCGTGCGCGAACGCGAGCAGCGCGAGACCCAGTGCGGTGAGGAAGCCGCCCAGCGCGAGCGGCACCTTGTTGCCGACCCGGCCGCCGAGGATCCCGGAGA
>JBKPQP010000218.1:0-4402 GCA_046734155.1 Actinomycetota bacterium
AGGAGGTGAATGCCTGGACGTTCAACGGCAGCGCACCCGGTCCGGAGATCCGCGTTCGGCGCGGCCAGCTCGTCCAGGTCACGCTCGTCAACGAGGACATCGACGACGGCGTAACGATCCACTGGCACGGGCTCGACGTCCCGAACGCGGAGGACGGCGTCGCAGGAGTCACGCAGAACGCGGTCGAGCCGGGAGGCCGCTACGTGTACCGCTTCCGGCCGGAACAGGTCGGGACGTTCTGGTACCACACGCACCAGGACGCCTCGCAAGGAGTGAAGCAGGGGCTTTTCGGCGCGCTCGTCATCGAGTCGAAGGCGAAACGACGAGGCCTGGACCTGGCGCTCCCGGTGCACACATTCTCGGGCCACACGGCGTTCGGAACGCACGACGACACCTGGCGCAAGGCGGTGCGACCGGGCACGCCCGTCCGGCTGCGCCTGATCAACACGGACAGCGCGTCGGCTCGGTTCCGACTCTCGGGGATGCGCCCGGCTGTGGTCGCGATCGACGGCACGGAAATTCCAACGGCTCGCGTCCCGGCCAGTGAACCAATCGAGATCGGAGCCGGCGGTCGCTACGACGTCGCGTTCGTCATGCCGAACGGCGTCGCCTCAGTGGAGGTCGCCAAGTCGAAGGCTGCGCTCGTCCTCAGCCCGGACGGGGCCGGCGAGCCGTCCGATGCGCCGTCGGGACCGGTGTTCGACCCGGCCGCCCGGGGTCAGTCCGCACCGGCTCTTCAAGGCGCGCACTTCGACCGAACGTTCCAGCTGACCATCAGCAAGAAGGTCGGCTTCCTCAACGGCCGACCCGGCCGCCACTGGGCTTTGAACGGCAAGCTCTTTCCGCGCGTGCCGATATTCGAGGTTGCGAAGGGCGATCTCGTTCGCATCGACCTCGACAACGACTCCTCGTCTGCACATCCGATGCACCTGCACGGCCATCACTTCCTCGTGCTTGCACGCAACGGCAAAACAGTGAGCCCCTGGTCGACCGACACGCTCCTGATGCTCCCGCACGAGCGCTACTCGGTGGCCTTTCGAGCCAGCAATCCCGGCCTCTGGATGCTCCACTGCCACAACCTCAAGCACGCCGCCGACGGCCTGACGATGCATCTCATGTACGCAGGCGTGACGACGCCCTACCGGGCCGGCAAGTCGGCGCACAACGATCCCGAGTAGCTAGGCGGCCGGCGGCGCGGTTGCGGGCGCAGCCTCCGGCGCTTCGGCCCGAGAGCCCTTCCACTCGCGATACGTGATCGAGCCCAGGAACCCGAGGATGACGAACGCGTTGATCGGATGCAGCCCGCCGAAGACGTACGGGACTCCCTCACCGAACCAGGCCAGGAGAATCTGCAGCACGACCAGTCCGACCACCCCGAGCGACCGGTAGATGCGCCTCCGGTCACGGGTGCCGAATGAGATCAACAGGAACACGAGGGTGCCCAGGAAGATGAAATACCCGAGCCCGATGTGAGCGCCGAATGAGGTCTCGAGCGAGTCCTCGTCTATGGTCGCACCGTCACTCGAGAGTTTGTCCACGGCATCGAACGCTCCGTAGCCCGCGAAGAAGATCTGGAGAACGACCGCCGCAGTCAGGATCGTCGCCCAGACTCGGTAAATCCCTCGAAACGCGTTCATCTCGTACAAGCTCCTTTTCGTCGACGCCGCAGGACGGCCTACGTTAAACCGTTATTCAGCCCAACGGAAGCCTGCCGGAGCGAAATCCGGGGCGAGTGGGCTCTCGGGCAATCCAGGCTGCGGCTCACGCGCGTTGTATCCGCCCGGCGCCACGTCGTTCGGCGTGTCGGGATGGAAGAGCGAGGCCAGGTACTGGATCTGCCCGCGCCCGGGGCCGAGCTCCCACTGGCCGCCGCCGTAGGGGCCGATCCCGTGTTCGGCGCAGTAGTCGTACGCGTCGAAAAGCCGCTTGACCGCCCCGAAGCGCGACGGCTTGATGTTGATCGTTCTCGGGGGCCACGGGCGGCTCTCGATGTCCGCGACCGAGTGGATCGGCGCGTCCCACGTGATGCGGGCGGCGTGCGGCTCGAGGATTGGGCGTGTCTCGTCGGTGACCTTCGGGTCCTCGACCCAGGCGTCCGGGAACGCGTCGAGGACGCGCTGGTAAAGAGCCGGGTCCGGCGGCTGGTCGACGGACGTGCCCTCGTACTGGCCCTTGAGGTCGACCGAGTCGATCGCCCCGGTCACCGCGAGGTCGGCGACGAGGTCGTCCGTCCAGTCGCTCGTCGGGTCGAGCTTGAAGCGAAGGTTCGGGTAGACGTCGAGCCAGCCGCGAATCTCGTCCGCCGAGGGCGGCTCTGCAAGCCGCCTGGACGTGACGAAGGTGACGGGCCGCGGCTCTCGCCCAACGGCGTCGACGAGCGTCTTGCGCGCCTGGCGCAGCCCGAGGTCGAGCGCCGCGCTCTCGAACGCCCAGCGCCGGTAGTCGTGCCACGCTTCCATCTGCGGCGGCTCGGTGAACATCGTCAGGCCATCGACCAGCTGCGAGTACGAGTCGAGCGTGAACGAGCCCTCGAGCGGGAGATCCGACGGCGGCGGGTGATCCTCGGCCGTGTAGGTCACGTCCTCCCCGACGCCTTCCTCGCCCGCGCCGTGCAGGTGGACGACCGTCGTCACGCGCGTGAACTCGGGCGAGATGACGTATTCACGCCGCTCGAGCTCGTACGACTCGATCTCGAGCGCGAGGTCCTTGACGGAGTCGTAAAGGGCCACGGAGTGTGCAGCTTAGAATCGCGGCGTGGTCCTTTCCGACCGAACCATCGAGCGGCTCATCGACGAGGGGCGGATCGGGATCGATCCGTACGACCCGGAGCTCCTCCAACCATCGAGCGTCGACGTCCGCGTCGACCGCTTCTTCCGCGTCTTCCACAACGCGCGCTATCCGTACATCGACGTCAAGGAGCCGCAGGAGGAGCTGACCGAGCTCGTCGAGGTCGACGGCGACCGGCCGTTCATCCTCCACCCCGGTGAGTTCGTGCTCGGCTCGACGCTGGAGCGGATCACGCTGCCGGACGACCTCGTCGCGAGATTGGAAGGGAAATCGAGCCTCGGCCGGCTGGGACTGCTCATCCATTCGACTGCGGGCTTCATCGACCCCGGCTGGGACGGCCACGTCACGCTCGAGCTTTCGAACGTGGCGAACCTCCCGATCACGATCTACTACGCGATGAAGATCGGCCAGCTCTCGTTCGTCCAGCTCACCGAGCCCGCAGAGACGCCGTACGGCGCCGGAGAGCTCGGCTCGAAGTACCAGGGCCAGCAGGGCCCGACGCCGAGCCGGTACTGGCAGAACTTCGAGCGCGAGAACGCGAAGTGATCCTGCTCACCGGCGGGACGGGCTTCGTCGGCGGTCACGTCCTGAGGGCGCTACAGGATTCCGGGCGGGCCGTTCGCTGCCTCGTGCGGAATCCCTCGAAGGTGAGTCTCGACGGCGAACTCGTCCAGGGGGACATGACCGACAGGGCCAGCTTGGGGCGGGCCGTCGCGGGCGCGGACACGGTCGTGCATCTGGTCGCGATCCGGCAGGGGAAGAAGGAGCAATTCGAGCGGGTCATGGCCCAGGGCACGCGCGACCTGCTCGCTGCCTCGAAGGACGCCGGCGTGAAGCGCTTCATCCTCATGAGCGCGCTCGGGACGACCGAGGAGTCGAAGGACCTCGTCCCCTACTACGGCGCCAAGTGGGAGATGGAGCAGGCGACGGAGGCTGCGGGCATCCCGTACGTGATCTTCAAGCCGAGCTTCGTGTTCGCACGCGACGGCGGGATCCTGCCTACGTTCGCCAAGCTCGCACGGCTCGCCCCGGTCACTCCGATCACCGGTTCGGGGACGCAGCGGATCCAGCCGATCTGGGCCGACGACGTGGCGGCATATTTCGACAATGCGATCGACCTCGAGGCTGCGACGAACAGGACGTTTGAGCTCGGCGGCCCGGACGTCGTCAGCTGGAACGAGTTCTGGGAGCGGCTGAAGAAGGCGCGCGGAATCCGCCGGCCGAGCGTCCACGTGCCGATGGGCCTGATGAGGATGAATGCGCTCGTTACAGAGCGGCTCCCCGGAAACATCCCACTCACCCGGGATCTTCTAAAGATGCTCGAGCACGGAGACAACGTGGTCACGAACGACGGCGCGGCGCAGACGTTCAAGCTCCCGCTTGTGCCGCTCGACGAGCAGCTACAGCGGGCGGCCTGATGGCGGAGCCGCAGATCGTCGCCTGCGGGGGGCTCGGAGGCGAAGACGGCGCCGGGCGGCTGATCGAGTTCATCCTCGGCTTGAGCGGCGAGGATCGGCCCCGCGTCTGCCTGGTGCCGACGGCGACGTCGGAGCTTCCCGAGTTCACCGTCCGCTTCTACTCGGAGCTCAGCCCCTACGCGGAGTGCTCGCACGTC
>JBKPQP010000219.1:0-3191 GCA_046734155.1 Actinomycetota bacterium
CCTAGTCCGACTCGAAGTTCTGCCAGTAGCGGCTCGGCGTCGGGCCCTGCTGGCCCTGGTACTTCGAACCAAGCTTGCCCGCGCCGTATGGGGTCTCCGCGGGCTCCGTCAGCTCCACGAACGAGAGCTGGCCGATCTTCATCCCGTGGTAGATCGTGATCGGCAGGTTGGCCACGTTCGAGAGCTCGAGTGTGACGTGCCCGTCCCAGCCGGGGTCGATGAACCCGGCCGTCGAGTGGATCAGGAGCCCCAAGCGGCCCAGCGAGCTCTTTCCCTCCAGGCGGGCGACCAGGTCGTCCGGGAGCGTCACCCGCTCGAGCGTCGACCCGAGCACGAACTCGCCCGGGTGGAGGATGAACGGCCGCTCGCCGTCGATCTCGACGAGCTCCGTGAGCTCCTCCTGCGGCTGCTTCACGTCGATGAACGGGTAGCGCGCGTTGTGGAAAACGCGGAAGTAGCGGTCGACTCGGACGTCGACGCTCGATGGCTGCAGCAGCGCCTGGTCGTAGGGGTCGATGCCGATCCGACCCTCCTCGAGCAGCCGCCGGATCGTGCGGTCGGAGAGGATCACGGGCCGATTCTACGAGTGTTTGCGCTTATGCTTGGCGCCCTTTCGATGGACCAACGCGAACGGAACGCCCGTCACCGCGAGCTCCGAAAGCAGCGACGCCGGCGGCAGGTCAGGCGCCGGCGGGCCGTGGCAGTCGCCGTCCTCCTAGCGCTTGCCGCCGGGATCACCCTCGGTGCGCGCTCGGTCGGCGGCGGAAACGGCGCGCAGACGGTGCAGGTGGCGGAGCAGCAGTCCACCTACGCATCGGTCCCCCGTGAGATCCGAGGCGTCCACGTGACGATGTCCCTCGCCTCGCTACCGGGGAAGCTGCAGCGGTACCTCGCGCTGCCCGGCCTGAACACGATCGAGCTCGATGTCAAGGACGAAAGCGGCCGGGTCGGCTTTGTGCCGCGGTCGGTGCCGCTCGCCCGTCGCACAGGCGCCGCCGGGCCGTTCTACAACCCGCGACGCGCGGCACGGCTCGTCCACTCCCACGGCGCGTATCTGATCGGCCGCGTCGTCACCTTCGAAGACCCGGTGCTCGCCGAGAAGCATCCCGAGCTCGCGATTCACACGAGCGACGGCTCGGTCTGGCGCACCAGCGCCGGCCTCGGCTGGACGAACCCGTACGACCCGCGCGTCTGGCGCTACAACGTCGACCTCGCCGTGGCGGCGGCGAAGGCGGGCTTCGACGAGATTCAGTTCGACTACGTCCGCTTTCCGAGCGACGGCGACCTCTCGCTCATCCGCTACCCAGGCGTGCACCCACAGCCGATGAAGTGGACGATCCCGGCCTTCGTGCAGTACGCGTCGAAGCGCCTGCACCCGCTCGGGGCGCGCGTGTCGGTGGACGTCTTCGGGCTCTCGGCGACCCGCGACCTCGGCATCGGCCAGCTCCCGCGGCGCGTCTCGCGTTACGTCGACGCGGTCTACCCGATGGTCTACCCGTCGCACTACAGCGCCGGCGAGTACAACCTGCCCGACCCGAACGCCGCGCCAGGCCAGACGGTGACGTATTCGCTCCTCGACTTCCAGACCGCGCTCGAGGGGCGCAAGGCGAGGCTGACGCCGTGGCTGCAGGACTTCTCGCTCGGCCGTACGTACACGCTCGACGACGTGCGCGCGCAGATTGCCGCGACTCGCGCACAGCACACCCACGGCTACCTGCTCTGGAACGCCGAGGGCCTGTACAACGCGCCCGCGCTGCTCCCGCCTGCATGACGACTATGCCTGCATGACGACTATTCATGTATGCAGGTGGCCGGTCGCTGCGCTATCGTCAGCGCGATGGTGGTGACGCGGGCAATCGAGCTCCGGACGGAGATTCCGGGGCCGAAGTCGAAGGCGATCCTCGAGCGGAAGGAGCGCGTGGTCGCGGACCCGCTCTCGATCTTCCTGCCCGTGGTCGTCGACCAGGCGCAGGGCGCGACCCTCACCGACGTCGACGGCAACACCTTCCTCGACTTCACCGGCGGCGTCGGCTGCCTCAACGTCGGCCACTCGCACCCGCAGGTGGTCGCGGCGGCGCAGGAGCAGCTGACGCGGTTCGCGCACACCGATTTCACGATCGTCCCCTACGAGGTCTACGTCAATCTCGCCGAGCGCCTCTGCGAGCTCGCGCCGGTGCGCAAGCCGGCGAAGGCTGCCTTCTTCAACGCGGGCACCGAGGCGGTCGAGAACGCGGTCAAGTTCGCCCGCTCGTACACCGGCCGCCCGGCCGTGATCGGCTTCGAAGGCGGCTTCCACGGCCGGACGCTGCTCTCGCTGACGCTCACCTCGAAGACGCACCCGTACAAAGCGGGCCTCGGCCCCTTCGCGCCCGAGGTCTATCGCGTCCCGTTCCCGAACGAGTACCGCGGCCCCAGCGCGGCCGAGGCGCTGGACGCCTTGGAACGCGCGCTGGTGACGCAGATCGCCGCCGAAACCGTCGCGGCGATCGTGCTGGAGACCGTGCAGGGCGAGGGTGGGTTCGTGGTTGCGCCGCCGGAGTTCGTCGAAGGCGTGCGGCGCCTGTGTGACGAGCACGGCATCGTCTTCGTCTGCGACGAGGTACAGACCGGCTTTGGCCGCACGGGCCGGATGTGGGGCATCGAGCACTACGACGTCGAGCCCGACCTGATCACCGTCGCGAAGTCGATCGCCGCGGGGCTGCCGCTCTCGGGCGTGCTCGGCACCGCGAAGATCATGGACGCGCCCGGCGACTCGGCGGTGGGCGGCACCTACGTGGGCAACCCCGTCGCGCAGGCGGCGGCGATGGCCGTTCTCGACGTGTTCGAAGAGGAGAGCCTGAACGACCGCAGCGGCGCGATCGGCGAGCAGATCCGCGAGCGCATGCTCGCGTGGCAGGAACGTTGGGACGCGATCGGCCACGTACGTGGACTCGGTGCGATGCTGGCCATCGAGCTCGTCGCCGACCGTGAGACGAAGGAGCCGGCAGCCGAGCTCGCGAGCCGGGTCGTCGAGGCGGCTGCGGAGCGCGGCCTGCTGCTCTTGAAGTCCGGCATCTACTCGAACTGCATCCGGGTCCTCGTGCCGCTCGTCATCAGCGATGCGGAGCTCGACGAGGCTCTCGGCGTCTGGGAGCAGGCGCTCGAGACGACCTTCTGAGGCGTCGCTCGCGATGCCGTTTGGAGGACGGGCG
>JBKPQP010000220.1:0-6551 GCA_046734155.1 Actinomycetota bacterium
CCTTTCGCAAACGCACGCCGTGAGTCTAAAGCCCACGAAGTGGGTAAACACGAGCGTGATAGAAAGGAGTCCAATGTTGCGACCGCTACTAGCGGCGGCACTGGTCGTGGTGTTCGCGCTCCCGGTGGCTGCGAGCGGCAGCCCGATCGTCCCTCAGCTGACGGCAAACGTGACGGCGAAGTCGATCACGCTCGTCGGCGCCGACGGCAAGCGCGTCCGAGTGCTCCAGCCGAATCGGTACAAGATCGTCGTCCACGATCGGACGAAGCGGCAGAATTTCCACCTCGTCGGTCCGCGGGTGAACACGAAGACGAAGATCGCGACCACGTCGACGGCTACCTGGTCGGTCTACCTGTCACCCGGCTCGTACAGCTACCGTTCCGACAAGAACATACGGCTGCACGGGGCGTTCATCGTCGCAGGCAGCCCACCGGCATAGAAAAACCGATTCGTAAAACCGATTCGCCGGCTCGCGCGTAAGTAGGCGAAGAGAGGGTCTGATGTTTCGTACGCTGCTCATAGGCATCGTTGCGGTCGCGGCCGTGTCCATTCCGGCGGCGGCCACCGGCTCGTCCAGCGCGACGGCCCTGACGGGTATCGTCGGGCCCGGCTTCAACATCTCGCTGAAGAACGCGGACGGCACTGGAGTCAACCACCTCGACGCCGGCACGTACGACATCACGGTCACGGACAGCTCGGCCTTCCACAACTTCCACCTGCAGGGCCCCGGGGTCGACCAGAAGACCGAAGTCGAGGGCATGGGCACCTTCACCTGGAGCGTGACGATTACCGATGGGACCTACACGTTCATCTGCGACGCCCACCCGACCCAGATGAGGGGCAGCTTCACCGCCGGGAACGTGCAGCCTCCTCCGCCTCCACCGCCGCCGACGACCGCGAAGAAGCTCGCCGGCAAGGTGACGACGAATGCGATCTCGCTCAGGACGGGCGCGGGCGCGAAAGTCCGGTCGCTGAAAGCGGGCAAGTACAAGCTCACCGTGTCGGACACGTCGAAGACCCAGAACTTCCACGTGAGCGGCCCCGGGCTGAACAAGAAGACGGGGATCGCGGCCAGGGCGAAGGCGACCTGGACCGTGAGGCTGAAGCCCGGCAAGTACACGTACCGCTCGGACAAGAGCCGCAAGCTCCGCGGCTCGTTCACGGTCAAGGCCGCCTAGGCCGCGCCGCGCCGGCGGTCGAGCTCGCTGTTCAGCTCGGCGCCGAACAGCACCGCCCACGCGCTGTAGTTCAACCAGAGCAGCAGCACGATGCCGCCGGCGAGTGAGCCGTACGTCCGCGAGTACGAGCTCGAGAACGATGTGTAGAGCGCGAATAGGCCCGAGAGGACGAGCCACATCAGGCTCCCGACGAGCGAGCCCGGGCTGATCCACCGCCAGCGCGGCTCCTCGCGGTTCGGCCCGAGGTAGTAGATGAACGCGAAGAGGAGCAGCACGACCGCGAACGCGATCGGCCAGCGAACGATGTTCCAGAACCAGGTGAACGCGTCGCCTTGGTTCGCCCGCGCCGCGATCGCATCGCCCAGCTTCCCGCCGAGAATGATCAGGAGGAGATCCCCCGCGAGCACGAACGCAGAGGCGAGCAGGAGCACGAGGGAGATCAGCCGCACCTTCCACAGCGGTCGTGTCTCCTCCTTTTCGTACGCCCGGTTGACGGCCTTGACCACCGAGCTCATCGCACCGCTGCCCGCCCAGAGCGCCCCGAAGATGCCGAGCACGAGGAGGAGGACCGAGGCGCTCCCGGTGTCGCGCTGAAGCTGATGGACGATGTTCGTCACCGACTTCGGCGCGACCGGGTCGAGGAAGTCGACGAGCGCCCCGTACGCGCCGATCAGGTCGAGGAAGGCGATCAGGAAGATCATCGCCGGGAAGAACGCCAGCAGCGAGCTGTACGCGACCTGCTGCGAGAGCCCCATGCAGTCGTCGGCGAGAAACTCCTTGCCGCTCGACTTGAAGACTGCGAACCAGTCGCCGGCGCCGAGGCGTCGCGCGTCAGTCGCGGTCGACAAAGGAGAACCGACCGAAGCGGGCCTTCTCCGTGCCCTCTCGCCGCCGGCCGATCATGCGCATCGTCGCGCCGATCCCGCCGGCGATCACGAAGCCGGCGGCGAGCGCCCCGGCGGTCACCACGGGCAGCTTCGCGCGCACCTTCGCGCCGATGTTCGTCGCCTCGCGGATTTCGTCCCGGAGGTGGTCGACGGCGCCCGCGAGCTGCTCGCGCTCGGACTCGATCTCGTGGCGGACCTGCTCGGGCGTCCGGTGGTTCGTGCTAATCGCCATTCGACTTGATCGCCTCCGTCGAGTCGATCGCCTCCGTCGACTTGCTCGCCTCAGTCGACTTGATCGCTTCGGTCGTGAGCTTCGCTTCTTGGATCGCCTGCTCGGGGATCGGCGGCGTTCCCTTCTGGATCCTGTTGACCGCGATCAGGCCGAGGATCGCGCCGACGAGGAACAAGCCGCACGTGACGATGAGGATCGCGAGCCAGGTCGACATCGCGGTGGCCAGCCCGGCGGCGATGGTCGCGAACAGGAAGCCGAGCCCGTAGAAGGCGAAGACCGCTGCCGCGATTGCGAGCCCGAGCCCGAGGCCGAGGTTCTGGACCTTCTTCTTCAGCTCGAGCTGTGCCAGCTCGAGCTCGAGCCGGAACAGGGAGCTGACGTGCTCCGCAACCAGACGGGCGGTCGCACCGAGTCCGTTCTTCTCAGTCGTCTGGGTCTGCATCGTTCTTCCAGTCGATGATCTTCGCGACGGCGATGCCGACCGCGAAGGCAATGCCGATGATCAGGAACGGGCTGGGCGCGCTGTTGTTCTTGGGAGGCTTACCAGTCGGGCTGACGCTGCCTTGAGTCGGCTTCTGGTTCTTCGGCGCTCGACCCTTCGCGCGTGCCTTGATCAGGCTTGGCTTGAGCTTGCGCAGAAACGTGGCGTCGTCGGCCAGGGGTTGGGCGAACTTGGCGGCGACCCCGCCTTCGGACGCGGCCTTGTCGGCCATCTCCTGCAGATGATCTGCAGCGCGGTCCACCAGCTGGTCGGCCTTCGTCGTCATCGCTTCCTCTCGGGCGGTTCCTCACCTGTTGCGACGCGCCAGATCGTCGACGCCGTCTTGCGGGCCGCAAGCGTTGCGGCCGCGGCAAGCGACGCGTAGAGACCCGCCCAGATCAGTCGGCGCAGCATCGATCGAAGCGTACCGCGAAGCGGGCTCCGCCAAACGGCGAAACGGCGCATATTTATTCTTGCTCCATGCAGAGAGAGGCGCGTCCGATCGAGAAGGAGGAACGTCAGAGGCTGATAACGAGCATCGTCACGCGCAGACGCGTCGGCACGCAGCACGAGCTCCTCGATGCGCTCGCCCGCGCCGGCTGCCGCGTGACCCAGGCCACGGTCTCCCGCGACATCCGCGAGCTCGGCCTCGAGAAGACGCACGACGTCCTCGGCCGGCCGCGCTACGTTGCGCCGCAGGCTACGCGGAGCGCCGATCCCCGCGACGCGCTCGCAGGCGTCCTCTCGCAGTTCGGGCGCAGGGTGGAAGCCGCCCAGAACATCGTCGTCGTGCAGTCCGAGCTCGGGTCCGCACCGGCCGTGGCCCGCGCTCTCGACCGCCTCGAGCACCCGCGCATCGTCGGCACGATCGCCGGTGACGACACATGCGTCGCGATCGCTCGGACGAACCGGGACGCGATCGCGCTCGCACGCGAGCTCGACGACCTCGTCGGCTGAAGGTTTCTCACCCTTTGGGGTGATTTTTCCCGCTATACGCGGTTCGGATCGGAAGACTTCGCACAGAAACCGGGCCCGAATCCGCTTGATTCTCCTCTTTTCTTGCGTGTCAACATCTGAAGTGGAACGCCGATTACGCCGTCAGGTTCTGCATGCCGCCAACGTCTGGGAGTGGGTCGATGCTTCGCTTGCTGATCTGCGACGACGCGCCCGACGCACGGGACGCTCTTCGCGGGAGTCTCGCTGCGCAGGCGGGGATCGAGGTCGTGGCCGAGGCCGAAAACGGCGAGGAGGCGATCGCCCTCGCCCTCGCGCACAGTCCGGACGTCGTGCTGATGGACGTGCAGATGCCCGTGCTGAACGGGGTCGCTGCGACACGCCGGATCCGCGAGATGCTGCCGAAGGCGCGCATCGTCGCCTACGCAGGCTCGGACGATGCCGGTGACGTGATGGCGATGATGGAGGCGGGCGCGGATGCTTACTGCCTGAAGGGGGCGCCGCTTTGGGAGCTCGAGCGCGCGGTGGCGGGCGCCAGCGACCCGCTCGCTCGGCTCGCGCACGCGATCTCGCGCTCGATGAACGCCGGAGGCACCGCCGAGCTCGTCGCGCGGGAGCTCGCGGAGCTGACTGGTGCGGCGTTCGCGGCCACCTACCTCGCATCGGCCGATACCTCGCTCTCGCTCGCGGCTCTCTCCGGCCCCGGCGCTCCCGAGTCGCTGCACTCGGCGCCGGGAGTCGTCCAACGCGCCTTCTCGGACCTGGCCCTCGCGCAGGCCGACACGCACGAGCTGGGGGAGCTCTACCGGCTCGGCGCCGCGTGTGGCGAGGCGGTCGCCGCCCCGCTCGTAGCCGACGGTCATGCGCTGGGCGCGCTGCTCGTCGCTCTACCCGCGAGCGTGCAGGCCACCGGCGATCCGGAGCTCGTGTCGGCGGTCGCCGATCTCGCATCCGCCGCGCTCGCGAACGAGCGCAGGCTCGCGATGACGCACGCGGAGGCTCGACGGGACGCGCTGACCGGCCTCGCGAACAAGCGGGCGTTCGACGAGCTCCTCGGCGGGCTCCCCAACGAGCCCCGGCCGACGGACGGCCCCGTCTCGCTCGTGCTCATCGACCTCGACGGCTTCAAGCGTGCGAACGACGAGCACGGGCACGGCGTGGGCGACGAGATCCTGCGCGAGGTGGGGCGGGTCTTCCTGCGCGTCGTGCGCTCAGAGGACGAGATCTTCCGCGTCGGCGGCGACGAGTTCGCGCTCATCGTCGACGGGCCCTCGAGCCTGGCTGCCGAGGTTGCCGACCGTCTGCGGCTTGCGGTCGGGCAGCAGCGTCGCGGTCGCCGGCTGCCGGCGGTCTCGGCTGGGGTCGCGACGATTCCCGACCACGCCGGTTCGGCCGTCGACCTGCAGCGCAAGGCCGACATCGCCCTTTACGCGGCGAAGCTGGCGGGCAAGAATCGCGTGCAGGTCTTCACCGGCGAGCGTGACGGGCCTGAGCACTCGGCTCCGGAGCTACGGCTCGTGTCCGAGCCCGAGAAGAGCCAGCGCGGGCTTCGGCTGCTCGTCGTGGACGACGATCCCCGGTTGCGGATCCTGCTCCGCACGACGTTCGAGGTGGTCGACATCGAGGTCGACGAAGCGGACTCGGCCGATCTGGCGCGAGAGCGGATCGCCGAGCGGCATCCGGACGTCGTCGTGCTCGACGTGAACATGCCGGGCACGGACGGACTCACGTTCTGCCGCCAGCTGAAGGCGGATCCGGCGACGGCGCACATCGGCGTCGTGCTGCTGACCGGTTCCGAGGGCGGGACCGAGCTGGCGGCGCAAGCGAGCGGCGCAGACGCGTTCCTGCGCAAGCCGTTCAGCCCCCTCGAGCTCTTGAACGCGGTCGAGCGGGTCGCAGGCGGCCTCTACGAAGGGCCGTACCGGTCGGCGACGGCGCCGCCGGAGGAGCAGCTGATCCTGTATGCGCAGGACCTTCGCCGGCTGCTCGAGATCGAGCGCGGGCAGCGGTCGCTCATCCAGCGGGCCTACCGTGAGACGGTGAGCGCGTTGACGGGGGCGCTCGAGTTGAAGGACACGGGGACCGGGGCGCACTCTCAGCGAGTGCAGAAGTACGCCGTCGAGCTCGCGCGGGGGTTCGAGCCGTCGCTGCTCGAGGATCCGAGCGTGGAGTACGGGTTCCTCCTCCACGACATCGGGAAGATCAGGATCCCGGACACGATCCTCCAGAAGAAGGGCTCGCTGTCGCAGTCCGAGCGGAGGTTGCTCGAGACGCACACGGTGCTCGGCGAGCAACTGATGAGTGGGGTCGCCGTGCTCCAGGGACAGGGCCTGCAGGTCGTTCGTCACCATCACGAGCGCTGGGACGGGGCAGGGTATCCGGACGGGATCGGAGCGACGGAGATTCCGCTCGGCGCGCGTGTGTTCGCGGTGGCGGACGCGTTGGACGCGATGACGAGCGACCGTCCGTACCGGCCCGCGGGCTCCTGGGCGCATGCCGCGGCCGAGATCATCCGCGAGAGCGGCAGCCAGTTCGACCCGCAGGTCGTCGAGGTCTTCCGAGAGCGAAACCAGCGTCTGCGCCGAATCCACTACGAACTCTCCGCCAACTAGCCGAACGACTTGCCCGCTTGCGTTCGAGGGCGTACCGTTTTTCGTCGTGGCAGTCGAATCGGAGCGACAGTCCGCGGTCGACGATTTCTCGACCGTCGAGCTCGCGCTCGCGACGCGCAACCACGGCTTCCCGCTCGAGTCGTTGCGCTACGACCTGACGCCGATCGGCCTCCACTACCTCCTGATCCACTTCGACATCCCGCTCGT
>JBKPQP010000221.1:0-4623 GCA_046734155.1 Actinomycetota bacterium
TTCGTCGAGATGGCAATCGGCGTCTTCGCGTTCGAGCCCGCTCCTTCTCGCTGACGTGCCCGAGCTTCCCACCACGGCTGCGTGGCGGCATCTGGGCGCTCGTGACGGGTTCGAAGTTCTCTTTCTACGCCGCAGCGCTGAGGGCTTCGAGCTCGACGGCTACTCGACGGCGGTCGAGGATGGCCAAGCCTGGGGAGTCCGGTACGCGCTCAGGCTCGACACCGACTGGAGGACGCGTTTCGCTCACCTCGTCGGCCATTCGGGACTGGGCACGAACGAGGTGCTGATCGAGACAGACCTGACGGGACGCTGGCGCGTCGACGGTGGGCCGGCGCCGCTCCTCGACGGCTGCGCCGACGTCGATCTGGAGGCGTCCGCTTTCACCAACGCCTTGCCGGTGAAACGGCTCGCCCTCGAAGTGGGTGAGCGAGCCGATGCGGCCGCCGCGTACGTGCGCGCACTCGATCTCCGTGTCGAGCGGCTCGAACAGCAGTACACCCGCTTGCCGGACGAGGGCGAGCGGTCGCGTTACGACTACCGCGCGCCGCGATTCGACTTCGAGTGCGTCCTCGTCTATGACGAGTTCGGGCTCGTCCTCGACTACCCGGGAATCGCCGTTCGCGTCTCCTTAGGGTGACTGCTAGCCTCGAATAGGCCTGCCTGCCACGCGCGTAACGCTCGCCTCGGTGGTGAGCCGGTGTCGTCCGCTGATCCACCGCCCTTTCGTGCGAGCGCGAAATGGTTGCCAGGGCAGGCCCGAAAACGCCAACCTCGACGGGAGTACCTGACAGCCTGAGGAGGACAGGATGTGGTCAACCGAGCACAGCGTCGACACGAGTGCCGCGCCGGAGGAGATCTGGCAGCTGTGGGCCGATGTCGGCGCGTGGCCGGAGTGGAACGGGGACATCGAGCGGATCGAGCTGAACGGAGAATTCGCCGCGGGGAGCAGAATCCTTATGACCCCGATCGGAGAGGAGACCGTGGAGCTCCTCATCGCCGACGCTGTCGAGCCCGAGCTCTTCGTCGACGAAGCGCACCTGGGCGAGATCGTCGTCCGCACGACGCACCGCGTGGAGCGCACCGACGCCGAGCACTCGCGCGTGACCTATCGCATGGAGATCACGGGCGCCGACGCGGACAGTCTCGGGCCGCAGATCGGCCCCGAGATCAGCGGCGACTTTCCGGAGACGCTCGCCGCCCTCGTCGCGCGTGCCGAGTCTCCGGCTACTTGAGACTAGGCGTCGAACTATCACAATCAGCCGTGGAGCAGCGAGCGCGCCGTCGGCCGTAGCCTGAGCGTTTCCGCTCGTCCGGCGATGCGCTCGGCAAGCGCCTGGGAGGTCCGATCCCGCCAGAGCGGCGCGCGCTCGAGTGCGACCACGTGTCGGGCATGGTCCGCCTCGTCCGCGTAGACCGTCAGCCAGACGAAGACGTCCTCGTCCTCGCGCACGGGGAGTGCCGAAAAGGTGTTCCGGCTGTGCTCCGTCGCGTAGAAGGCAGGCACAGAGATGTCGGCCGCGCCGAGGACCGGCCCGACCTCGCGCGCGAAGAACTCGGGAAAGTCATGCGCGCCCGCCTCGGCCAGCGGGTAGATCGTGACCACGATCAGGCCGCGCTGGTCCGCAGTGCTTCCAGGCCCCGGCCGCGTACGCGCGTCGAGCGCGAGGGCCGAAATGGGCCGCAGGAGTAAGACGTTGTCGCTGTCGACCATGGTCGCGTTGGCAGCGGCACCGTGCTCCTTCCACACCGGACCTCTGTAGAACGCCTCGAGCCCACGTTTGCGCGACTCCATGTCGCTGAAGCCGCGCAGCCACACGAAGCTGTCCGGGTCGTCGAGATCCCTGAACTGGCCGAGAATCTGCATGCCGAGCGCCTCCTGCGACTCGACGAGCTCACGGTCGAAGAGTTCGATCAGCGTGTCGCGCGCGCCGGGGCGAAGGGCATAGCGGCGCAACTCGACTATGGGGCCGGACTCGTTGCTCATTCCTCTGCTCGTGGTCGGTGGTCGAACAGCCGGCCGTCCGCGCACGTGGGCGCGGCTCCCCCAGGTGTCTAGGCGGCCAGGTCGAGCGCCGGCTCTTCGTCGACGACCGTGGCCGTGGTCTCGCGGCTGTTGGGCGTCAGGAGGGCGACGAAGGTTGCCGCGAGGACGATGAACGCGCCGACCAGGAGTGCGCGCTGGTAGCCGTCGGTCGCGGCCCGAGCGAGCCCGTCGCCGGCGGTCAAGACCGACTTCGTCTCCGCGGTCGCGACCGCCGACAGGATCGCGAGGCCGAGCGCGGCACCGAGTTGCTGGCCAGTGTTGAGCAGCCCGGCGGCCAGACCCGCCTTGTCCTGATCGACGCCGGCGTTCGCTGCGGTGGTCAGGCCGGTGAAGACGCCGCCCATCCCGACCGACACGGTCAGGAGGCCGGGCAGGATGTCCGAGACGTAGCTGCCGTCGACCGGAACCCGCGACAGCCAGTAGAGGCCGGCGGCCGAGATCACCATGCCAACCACCACCACCGGCTTGGTGCCGATGCGCGCGAACAGCTGCGAGCAGATGCTGGCCGCGATGATGAAGCCACCGGTGAGCGGGAGGTAGGCGACGCCGGTCTGGATCGGCGAGTAGCCGAGCACGGTCTGCATGTAGAGAGTGAGGAAGAAGAACATCGGCAGGAAGCCGGCGATCGCGACCAGCTGGGTGGCGTCGGCGGCGGCGACTCCCTTGACCTTCAGGATCGAGAGCGGAACGAGCGGGTTACGCACCCGCAGCTCGTTGAACACGAACGCGGCCAGGAGCACCGCCGCGCCAGTGAGCCCGGCGACCGTGCGCCCGGCGCCCCAGCCGACGTCGGGTGCCTTGACCAGCGTGTAGACGAGCAGCAGCATGCCGCCCGTCACGAAGACGGCACCGAGGGCATCGAAGTTCGCCAGCCGACCTGCGCGCACGCGCTCGCGGTCGAGCAAGGCGAAGGCGCCCAGCAGCGCGACCGCGCTGAAGGGGACGTTGATGAACAGCACCCAGCGCCAGCCGGGGCCTTCGGTGAGCAGCCCTCCGAAGAGGACGCCTGCAGCGCCTCCGATTCCGGAGACGGCCGCCCACACGCCGAGCGCAGTGTTGCGGTCACGCGTGCTGCGGAACGTGCTCGTCAGCGTCGACAGGGCAGCTGGAGACATCATCGCGGCCCCGACTCCCTGGGCAAAGCGCGCGCCGACGAGCAGCGAGCTCGTGTGCGCAAGGCCTCCGATCAGCGACGAGCCCGCGAACACGAGGAGGCCGGTGACGAGAACGCTACGGCGGCCGAGCAGGTCGGCCATGCGGCCGCCAAGCAGCAGGAAGCCGCCGTAGGTGAGGATGTAGCCGTTGACGACCCACTGCAGGCTCTGCTGACTGAAGCCGAGGTCGCTCTTGATCGACGGTAGGGCGATGTTCAGGATCGAGGCGTCGAGGATGTCCATGAACTGGACGACGCTGAGCAGGAGCAGGATCGCGACACCGCGACGGGATGAGAGCCTCGACGCCTCAGGCGCCTCGTCGCCGGTCGCAGCTATTGGGTAGCGCTGTGCACTCATGGGCGGTGCCTCTCTTTCGACGTGAGAATCGGGTTGCCATCTCGTTCGCCTCAACGACGAACGACGCGGGCCCGAGGGGACAGCCCTAGGACGCCAGGTCTGCGGTGCCGCCGACCTCTTCGATCCGGCGCTTGAGAAAGCGGCGCTCGGGCTCGGCGTTGGCCAGCTCGAGCGCGCGCTCGAAGGCGGCGCGGGCCTCGTCTGCACGGCCGAGCCGGCGCAGGAGGTCGGCGCGGGTCGAGTGGAAGTACTGGTAACCGTCGAGATCGAGCTGATCGACGATCGCGAGCCCCGCCTCGGGGCCGTCGGCTTCGGCGACGGCGATGGCGCGGTTCATCTCGACCACGGGCGAGCCGGTCAGCCGGACGAGCTCCGCGTACAACGTCGCGATCTCCGGCCAGTCCTTCGGCTCGTCGATGTGCAGCGATGCGATCGCGGCCTGGACGACATACGAGCCGCGCCCTCCCAGCGCGAGCGCCCTGTCGAGCAGCTCACGCCCGCGGGCGATCTGCGCCTCGTCCCAGCGCGAGCGGTCCTGGTCGGCGAGCAGGACGAGCTCGCCCTGTTCGAAACGGGCCTCCCGCCTGGCGTCATTGAGCAGCATCAGCGCAAGCAAGCCGTGCACTTCGGGCTCGTCGGGCATCAGGCCGGCGAGTGCGCCGCCGAGGCGAATTGCCTCCCCGGCGAGGTCCACTCGTCCGCCGTAGCCCTCGTTGAAGATCAGGTAGACGACCGCGAGCACCGCGGCCAGGCGGTCGGGCAAGACGTGATCGCCGGGGACGCTGAACGGGATGCCGGCCTCCTTGATCTTCCGCTTCGCGCGCGTCAGCCGTCGCTTCATCGTCTCCGGCTCGACGAGGAAAGCCCGCGCGATTTCCTCCGTCGTCAGGCCGCCGAGCGCGCGAAGTGTAAGAGCCACCTGCGCCTCGAGCGCGAGCGCGGGATGGCAGCACATGAAGATCAGCTCGAGCCGCTCGTCCGGAAAGTCGGTTTCGTCCACGTCGTGCTCCTCCGCCTCTGGCGGGTCGAGCAGCTTCGTCTTCTCGGCGAGGGTGCGATCGCGGCGGA
>JBKPQP010000222.1:0-8290 GCA_046734155.1 Actinomycetota bacterium
GTCGTCGTCGTCGTCGTCGTCCTCGTGCTCGCTCGCATCCGCGTCGCAGCGTGACGCGGCGCGTTCGCGGAACGATGCGCACCGAGGCTCGGCTTCGCCGCCGGGTGAGGATGCCGAGGTGCGGAGCCTGGTGGAGCCGCGCGACGGGCCGAAGCGCCAGGCACCGCACCCTGCGCAGTCGCGGGCTGCTGTACAGGTGGCTGGACCGGCGGCGGCTCGGGTGCGCGTAGAGGGGGCAGGAGCGTCAAGGGGTCGACGTAGCCGTTCGGGTCCGCCGTCAGACGGACGCCTAGGTGGACGTACGGCGCGATTCCCTCGGGCTCGCCGCTCGGGCCGATCGTGCCGACGACGTCTCCTTCGGCGACCTGCGTTCCGACTGGCACCGCGATCGAACCGAGGTGGACGAGCGTGACCGACCAGCCGTCCACGGTTCGAATGGTCAGGCAGATCCCCTGCTGCGGCATTCGCCCCGTGAAGGAGACGACCCCGGCCGCCGCCGACCGGACGTCTGAGCCCGTCGGAGCGCCGACATCGATGCCGCGATGCTGGCCGCCCGCGTACGGATCGCCGTCCGACGCGAACGGTCTCAGCACTGGCCCGTCGACTGGCCACGCCCAAGCAGACGCTCCGGAGCTGAGCACGAGGGCTGCGAACAGCGCACCTAGGAGAGCGTTGCCGGATTTGAAAACCATCACAGCAGGGTATCGAGGCGGTCGGCTGTTGTCAAATATGATTACAGCGAGGCGCGGTAGAGGCGGTTGCGGGAGTGCCCGGTCAAACGCGCGACGAGGTTGGCAGCCGCCCGCCGACCGACCCCCGCCTCGATGAGCTCCGAAACCGCGGCGAGCGCATCCGACTCGACACCGAGCTCCACCTCGGTCGAGCCGATGACGACAGTGATCTCGCCTCGCGGAGGCTCCGAGAGTCGTCCGGCCAACACCGCCGCGCTCCCGCGTGCCACTTCCTCGAACGCCTTGGTCAGCTCACGGCATACCGCGACTGGGCGGTCGGGCATCGCGTCCGCGAGGGAGCGAAGCGTTGCCGGCAGCCTGCGCGGAGACTCGAAGGCGATAACGACGTGGGACCATCCGGCGAGCTCTTCCCAGAGCGCGGCCCGCGCCCGGTCGCCGCGCGGCAGGTATCCGACGAACTGGTACCGCTCTCCTACGAGCCCGCTCGCGACGAGCGCGGTCTCGACCGCGGACGGTCCCGGCAGCACGGTCACCGGCACCTGCGCCTCGAGTGCAGCGTCGATCAGCCGCGCACCCGGGTCGCTCACCCCGGGCAGCCCGGCGTCGGATGTCAGCGCGATCCGGTCGCCCGCCTCGAGCCGAGGAAGCATCTGCGCCGTCCGCTCGGCTTCGTTGTGCTCGTGGTAGCTGACGAGCTTCGCGTCGATCCCGTGGCGGTCGAGCAAGATCTTGGTCCGTCGCGTGTCCTCGCAGAGGACGACGTCCGCCTCGGCCAGCTCGCGAAGGACGCGCAGCGTCACGTCCTCGAGGTTTCCGATCGGCGTCGCGCAGACGGCGAGCAATCTAGAGAGCCTCGAACCCGACGAACCCCGCACCGACGAGGCCCGCGTCGGGCCCGAGCAAAGCGGGAACGACCCTGACGAGATCCCTGCCGGGGCGAAGCGCCTCCACCTTCATCGTCTCCAATGCGGGCTCCAGGAAGAGGTCGCGCGCCTGGCTGAACCCGCCTCCGATCACGATCACCTCGGGGTTGAAGATGTTCACGAGGGAGCCGAGCGCCGCACCGAGCTTCCGCCCGATCTCCTGCACAGCCTCGAGCGCCTTCTGGTTTCCCTCGCGCGCTGCGCCGACGAGCTCGCGTCCCGTGGCGCCCGGGCCGAGGAGCTCGACCGCCTTCCGATCGGCCGCACGGCCCGACGAGACCTGTTCGAAGTGGCCGTGCCCTGTGCAGTTGCCGCTACACGGCTCGCCGCCGTACTCGAGCACCATGTGCCCGATCTCCGCGCCGGCTCCGACGAAGCCGCGGTACGGCTTGCCGTCGAGAATCAGCCCGCCGCCTACGCCCGTTCCGAGCGTGAGCATGACCATGTGGTTCGAGCCGCGACCCGCGCCGATCTTCCACTCGGCGACCGCAGCGGCGTTGGCGTCGTTGTCGAGGGCGACCGGAACTGAGAACCGCTCCGCGGCGTGGTCGCGAAAGTCGAAATCCTCGAGCGGGACGTGCACCGACCCGACGACGCGACCGGTGCGCTGGTCGATCGTCGACGGAAGCCCGAAGCCGATCGCGTCGACGCCGTCGCCGCGCAGCTCGTCGACCATCCCGTCCAGTACGCCGAGGAACTCGTCCCTGGACTCGGTCGGCGTGGGCCGCTCGACCCGCCGCAGGATCTCGCCCTCGCGGTCGATCACCCCCGCCGCGATCTTCGTCCCGCCGACGTCTATACCGATGGCCCGTTCTGCCACGCGGCTACGATACGCCGCCGAATGGCGCAAGGAGAAAAGCCCTATCGCGTCTACCGAGGAGGTCGCGTCAAGGGGCGTGTGCCGAAGCTCGGCACGCCGGAGCGCGCACCGGCCCGGACCGACCGGCCGCCGCACCGCTTCAAAGGGCCCGGGCCGAGGCGACCCGGCGCGAAACGCGAGCGGAACTGGGGGCGCTGGATCGGGATCGGAATTGCGTCGTTCCTCGTCCTCGTGCTCGTCTGGGGCGTCGCCAGCTACCTCTCGCTGAGAAGCGGCGCGCATGCGGCCAACAAACGCCTCCCCGCATCGGCGAAGGCGGCGCTCGTGCCCCAGAGCGGGCTCGTGCTCTCGAATCCGAGCGTGATCCTCCTGCTCGGCACCGACCACTCCTCGAAGATCCGTGACCGCAACAGCTTCGACCGCTCGGACTCGATGATGCTGCTCAGGACCGACCCGGGCAAGGGCCGCCTCAACTACCTCTCGATCCCGCGCGACCTCCGCGTCAACATCCCCGGGCACGGCTACGACAAGGTCAACTCCGCGATGCAGATCGGCGGGCCGGCGCTCGCGATCAAGACCATTCGGGGCTTCACGGACGTGGAGGTCAACCACGTGGTCGTCGTCGACTTCGACGCCTTCACGAAGGTGATCGACAAGGTCGGCGGCGTCGACATCAACGTGCCCGGGCCGATCCTCTCGAACAAGTTCGACTGCCCCTACTCGACCCAGGCCCGCTGCGACCGATGGCAGGGCTGGCGCTTCGCGAAGGGCATGCAGCACATGGACGGACAGCGTGCACGCGTCTACTCCCGAATCCGCGAGAACAAGCTGAACCCGCGTGAGAGCGACGTCACCCGCACCGAGCGCCAACAGGCCGTCATCCAGGCGCTGCTGTCCAAGCTGACGAGCCTCGGAGTGCTCGTCAAGCTCCCGTTCATCGGCGACGACGTGATGAAGCCGTTGACGACCGACCTGACCGCGGGTCAGATGATGCAGCTCGCGCTCGTCAAGAAGCGAAGCGGGAACGAGCTTCACTGCCACCTGGGCGGAACACCCGCGGGCTTCGGAGGCGGGTACCTCCAGCCGGACGAGGAGGCGCGACGGACGATTGCCGCATTCCTCGGACGTTCGGCGCCGCAGCCGCCCTTGCCGGGGTCGGCGTTCGGCTCGGGCTGCTAGCTCTCGGCCACCTTCTTGACGTCCTTGTCTTTCTTCTCGCCTTTCTCGGAGGACGATTCGCTCGGCTTGTCGCCATCTCGCGAGGGCTTTCGCGAGCCCCGGCCGTAATCGGTGGAGTAGAACCCGGAGCCTTTGAAATGGACCGCGACCGGGTACAGGACCCGCTGAACGGGGCCTTCGCCGCAGATCTCGCAGACCTTCGGCGGGTCGTCGGTCATCTTCTGGAAAACCTCGAAGTGATGCCCGTTCGGGCACTTGTATTCGTAGATGGGCACCAGACGGAGCTTAGCTTCGCCCCCAGGCGACACTCGTCGATCCCGCCCCCGTGCTAGCTTCGCGGCCTTGGCGACGCGAACGACTGAGGTGTCGCCGGGCCGGCCAGAGCCCTACGCCCCCGCCTTCGCGGAGCCCGCGGCCGAGCTCGGCCTAAGGACGTTCTGGCTCGGGGTCGCCGGTTGCACGTCGGCTGTCGCCGTGTTCTTGCTGGCGCGCCTGACCGCCTGGCCCCCGCATGAGGACGAGACGCTGGCGCTGTTCGTCGGGCGCAAGTCGCTCGGCGGGCTCTTCAAGACGGTGCAGACCGAGCGCGGGGGCGCGCCGCTCCACTTCCTCTGCGCATGGATCGTGGCGCACACGGGCGGCGGCCTCGTCGGGCTTCGGCTCTTCTCCGCGCTGTTCGCGGTCGCTGCCGTCCCGGTCGTGGCGCTCCTCGGGGCCCGGCTCGCGGGGCGGACCGCGGCCCTCGCGGCGACGGCGCTCGTCTCTGCGAGCTGGATGCTGCTCTTCCACGGCATCTACGGACGGATGTACAGCTTGTTCCTGCTGACGAGCGCGCTCTCGTACCTCGCGTTCCTGGCCGCGGTCGCGAAAGGAGGTCGGAAGTACTGGGTCCTGTGGGGGATCGCAATCCTCGCGACGGTCGCGACGCATCCCTATGGAGCGCTCGTCCTCGCTACGCAGGTCGTCTACGTACTCGCGCGCGCGCGCACGCGGGCGGCGTTCGTCGCGATCGCCGCGGTCGCGGTCCTCGGGTCGCCGTTCTGGTACAGCGACCACGTGCTCGCCGGCCGATTCGACGTGAGCGTCGGGACCGGCGGGCAGAAGCTCGACGGGCCTGGAGCGGTGATCGAGTACCTGTACCGCGTCGCCGGGGACTTCACGGCCGGGTTCACGCCCGTCGTGATCGCCATCCTCCTCGTTGCGGTCGTCGGCGCACGCGCGTTGTGGCGCAGGAACCGCGACGCTGCTCTGTTGACGGCCTGCGTCGTGCTCGTTCCGACCGCGGCCTTCGTCGTCGCGCGTTTCGGCCAGTCGACGTCGCCCGAGTCGCGCCACCTGATCTTCGTGCTTCCGTTCTTCGCGCTCCTCGTCGCCCTCGGGCTGATCGAGCTGGCGCGGAGGCGAACGGCCGTCCTCGTGGCGGCGCTCGTCGTCCTGATGACCGCCGAGGTCGCGTGGGGGTGGGACAAGACGGCCACGCTCTACAAAGGCGAGCCTGCGGCGCGCGTCGAGGCGCGCGAGGCCGCGTCCGCATGGCTCAGCCGGACCTCGCGGTCGGACGACGTCCTCTTCGGATACGACCCGCTCTTCCTCGGCGCCTGGGAGCGCGACCGCAGTGGGTTCTCCGACACCGTGATCCCGCGGGCGGACGCGAAGCTCGCGCTGAGGTCACTGCGCGAGGCCGCGCCGCTGGGCCGCGGCGTCTGGGTGTTCGATGCGAGCGACACGAACAACTTCACGCAGAAGCTGACGATTCCGCTGCGCTACCCGAATCCCGAGTCGGCCTTCGAGGCCCGCGCCTTCGGTCCGTTCCTCATCATCCGCAGCAAGAAGCCAGCGCGGACACCCACGGAGTTCCTGCTCGAGACGCGGCAGGCCCAGATCCTCGGGAGGTCACTCGGGAGCGGCGACGCGGACGTGAACCTGCTCACCGCCGACCAGGCTCTCTGGTCCCTCGAGCGGTAGCCGCTTCGCGCTCGATCGTTTCCCGATAGCACGGAGCGTCCTCGAAGGCGGCGAGGCCCGCGGCGTGCGGCGGGACCTCACGCGCACGGCGGCGTCGCCGTCGGGCAGCGGCGATCACGGCCGACGCACCGATCACGCCGCCGACGAGGAACGAGCGGAAGCGCTCCCCCCGGCGATCGGCGCCGTCCATGGACGCGATTCTACGCGGCTCGTGAAACGATCCCGGCGATGCGCCTCTGCGCTCTAGGCGATCTGCTGCTCGACGTCGTGGTCCGCACGAGCGGATCGAGCGGCCCCGACGCGGAAGGCTCCGCCGAGACGCGGGTCGGCGCGGGCGGGCAGGCCGCGAATGTCGCTGCGTGGGCGGCTGAGCTCGGCGCCGACGCCCGTTTCGTCGGGAAACGCGGATCGGACGCGGCCGGCCGGCTGGCGGGAAGCGAGCTCCGCGAACGCGGCGTCGAGCTGCTCGGGCCTGTCGAGGAAGGACGCAACGGCGTGGTCGTCTCGCTCGTCTCGCCCGACGGGAACCGGACGATGCTCACCGACCGCGGCGTCGCCCCCGGGTTGCGCGCGGAGGAGCTCGACGTGCGCTGGTTCGGCGGCTGCGACCGGCTCCATCTATCCGGCTACTCCCTGCTGCGACGCCCGATCGAGGAGGCTGCGGCGAAGGCTGCGGGCGCGATCCAGGCTCAGGGCGGGCGGGTGAGCGTCGACCTCGCCTCTGCGTCCGGGATCGCCGAATACGGGCCGGCGAAGCTGCTCAACCGGCTCGAGCTCCTCCGGCCCGATCTCGTCTTCGCCAACGAGGGCGAGCTGGACGCGATCGGAGGCGACGTGCCCGGGACGCTCGTGCTCAAGCGAGGCGCGAACGGGTTCCGAGTCGGCGCGACGGACTATCCTGCGCAGCCGGCGGACGTGGTCGACACGACCGGAGCGGGAGACGCGCTCGCGGCCGGCTACCTGGTGGGCGGCTCGGAGCTCGCCGCTCAGGCCGCGGCCCGCTGTGTCGCCCGGCTGGGGGCGATGCCGTGATCTGGGTCGCGCCGGAGGTCGCCGAGGCACTTCGTCACCGGGCGCCCGTCGTGGCGCTCGAGACGACCTTGGTCGCGCACGGGTTCCCGGAGGGTGAGGGGCTGGCTGTGGGGCTCGAGTCCGCGCGGGCGGTCCGTGGGGCCGGCGCCCTGCCCGCGACGGTCGGCGTCCTCGACGGCGCGCTCCGCGTCGGGCTCTCCGACTCGGAGCTGGAGCGGTTCACGGCCGACGCGCGCAAGGTCGGTCCCCGCGACCTCGCGGCGGCAATCGTCCAGGGGGCGGTCGGCGCGACAACCGTCGGCGGAACGCTCGCCGCGTGCCGCGCGGCGGGGATCGGCTTCCTCGGCACCGGCGGGATCGGCGGTGTCCACCGCGGCAACCGTATTGACGTCTCCGCCGATCTCGGCGAACTCGCGCGAACCGAGGCGCTCGTCGTCTCGTCGGGCATCAAGTCGCTGCTCGACGTCCCGGCGACGATGGAACTTCTCGAGACGCTCGGCATTCCCGTCGTTGGCCTGCGGACGGACGAGCTCCCGCTCTTCTACACGGCCCGCGGTGGCCCGCAACTCCCGGCTCGGGTCGAGAACGCCGGCGAGGCGGCGGAGCTCGCGCGCACGCACTGGCGCCTGAGCCGCCACTCGGCGCTCCTGCTCGTCCAGCCGCCCGCCGAGAGCATCGACGACGTAGAGCCCCTGATCGAGGAGGCGCTCGCAGCAGCCGACGAGCAGGGCGTCGCGGGACCCGCGGTCACGCCGTTCGTCCTTCGGCGCCTGCACGAGCGCAGCCGCGGCCGAACGCTCCGCGTCAACCGCGAGCTCGTGATCGCGAACGCTCGGCTCGCAGCCGAGGTCGCGGTGGCCTACGCGGGCTAGCTCACCGCGCCGAGAAAGTCCTCGATGTCGAGCGCCGTCAGCGTCTGGAGCTTCGCGCTTCCCCGCGCGCCCAGGGCGATCGACACGCGCGCGATCGTCGCGGCGTCGGGCGCCTCGACGACGTTCACGAAGTCGAACGGGCCGAGCGTCGCCCACTGGTGCAGCACCTTGGCGCCGAGCTCCTCGACGTCCTTATTCACCTCGCGCAGCCGGTCCGGGTTCGACTTCAGCGTCTGGACGCCCTGCGCGGTCAGGCTCGACAGCATGATGTAGACGGGCATCGCGCCTCCTTCGTCGTGGTGAGCCGGACTCTAACCGCGCCCTCTGGTCGGGATACAGAAGTGCCGAGCCGAGGAAGAAGACCGGCGACAGGACGAGGACCGCGAGGACCGCGGCTACCGCGACGCTCTGCGATCCGAAGGCGGCGAGCGCCAGCGAGAGTGAGAAGATCGAGACGATGACGACGATCGCCAGCGCGGCCACGGTCCCGAAGGCGTGCACGAAGTCGGCTCGGGCGAGCTCGATGCTGCGCCGAAAGGCAGCGCCGAGGCTCCGGTCCTCGACGAGCACGCTCGGCACCGCGAGCCCGAACAGCGCGAACCAGGCCAGCGCGACGAAGTAGATCCCCTCGAAGACGGCCACGCGCGAGACCGCGAGCGGAAGGAACGCGACGGCACCGACGACCAGCGCGCGCCCGGGGGAGTGCCGGCCTCCAGTCGCGACCACGGAGGCCCAGAGGTAGCTGAGGCCGAGGGCGAGCGACCCCACGAGGACGCCGTACGCGACCCCGATCGAGCCGTCGACGAA
>JBKPQP010000223.1:0-2069 GCA_046734155.1 Actinomycetota bacterium
CATCGCCTGCGACGAGATCCGGCAGCCGATGCTCGACGCGAACGCGACCGTCCAGTGGACGCCGGACTACTACTCGAAGCGCATGGACGACTGGCTGCGCAACATGGGTGACTGGAACATCTCGCGCAAGCGGTACTTCGGGCTGCCGCTGCCGTTCTACCCGTGCGGGTGCGGCGAGCTGAACGTGGTCGGCTCGCGGGCGGAGCTGGAGGAGCGGGCGACAGCGGGGCTCGACGGCCTGCAAGAGCTGCACCGGCCGTGGGTTGACGACGTGACCATCTCGTGCGCCGGGTGTGGGAAGGACGTGCGGCGCATCCCCGAGGTCGGCGACGCGTGGCTCGACGCGGGCATCGTCCCGTTCTCGTCGCTCGGCTGGAACAACCCGGAGTGGATCGAGCACGGCTACGCGACGGGGGCGGCCGAGGGCCTGTCCGGGGCGGATCTGCCCGACCACGCGTACTGGGAGCAGTGGTTCCCGGCGGACTGGATCTCGGAGATGCGCGAGCAGATCCGGCTCTGGTTCTACTCGATCTCCTTCATGTCGATGACGCTCGTCGGGCGCTCGCCGTACCGGGCCGTGCTGACCTACGAGAAGCTCCTCGACGAGCACGGGCGCGAGATGCATCGCTCCTGGGGCAACGCGATCTCGGCGGACGAGGCACTCGACGAGATAGGTGCGGACGTGATGCGCTGGATGTACTGCGAGCAGAATCCCGGCCAGAACATCAAGTTCGGCTACGGGCCTGCGCGCGAGGTGAAACGGCGGCTGCTCACGCTCTGGAACTCGGTCAAGTTCTTCGTCGATTACGCGAATGTGTCGCCGGAGGGCGAGGCCGGCCAACTCGAGCCGCTCGACCGGTGGCTCCTCTCGCGCACTGAACAGCTGGTCGCGGACATGACGGATGCGTACGAGCGCTTCTGGACGCCTGACCTGATCCAGTCCTACGAGTCCTTCGTGGACGACCTCTCGAACTGGTACATCCGCCGGTCGCGCAGACGGTTCTGGGACGGCGATGCCGCAGCCCTGGAGACCTTGCGGACGGCTCTCCTGCGGTCGCTCGTCGTGATCGCGCCGGTGATGCCGTTCCTTGCGGAGCATCTGTGGCACGTGTTGCGGCCGGAGGACGAGCCCGAGTCGATCTTCCTGACCCGCTGGCCCGAGCCCGGAGAGCGGGACGAGCAGCTGCTCGCCGAGGTCGGCGAGACGCGGCGTGTCGTCGATCTCGGCCGCCAAGCCCGTGGCTCGCAGATTCCCCTGCGCCAGCCGTTGCGAAGGCTCGTCGTCCAAGGGGCGCCGCTGGCCGAACGGCATGAGGCCGAGATCGCGGAGGAGCTCCGCGTCAAAGAGGTCGAGTTCGGCGATGTCGAGGCGACCGAGCTCAGAGTGAAGCCGAACCTGCCGGTCCTCGGCCCGAAGCTTGGGAAAGAGCTGGGCGCGGTTCGCGCGGCGCTCGAGGCGAGAGACTTCGAAGAGGTCGATGGCGGCTTCCGGGCGGCTGGGCACGACCTGTCCGCCGACGAGGTGCTCGTCGAGCGAGTCGGCAAGGAGGGCTGGGCCGTCGCACACGCTGACGGGATCACGGTCGCGTTGGACACGGCCCTCGACCCGGAGCTCGAGGTCGAGAAGCGCGTCCTCGATCTGATCCACGAGCTGAACGCGAAGCGCAAGGAAGCGGGCCTCGAGCTGACCGACCGGATCGTCGTCACTCTCCCGCAGGACGCGTCCGACCTCCTCGCCCACGAGGACTGGATCAAGGACGAAGTGCTCGCGGTCGAGATCCGAACCGACGGCGGGAGCGCCGAGCCCGAGATCGCGAAGGCATGAAGCGCTGCGCGTGGGTTCCGGAGGGCGACCCCGAGTACGTCGCGTACCACGATGAGGAATGGGGCGTGCCTTCGCGGGACGACCGCCACCTGTTCGAGATGCTCACGCTCGAGGGCGCCCAGGCGGGGCTCTCGTGGTCGACGATCCTGCGCAAGCGCGACGGCTACCGCAAGGCATTCGCCAACTTCGCCGCGGCCAAGGTCGCGCGCTTCACGGACAAAGATGTCGAGCGTCTGCTCGCCGA
>JBKPQP010000224.1:0-3474 GCA_046734155.1 Actinomycetota bacterium
GTCTTCGCGGCGGATCATCGCTCGAGCCCGCTCGGGTTCCGGTCACGCTACGCGCAGCCGGTGACGGTGCCGGATCCGCTCGCTGACGAGGACGGCTTCGTCGACGCGGTCGCGCGGATCGGCGGCCCGGCGGTCGTCTTCCCGACCCACGATCCGCCGCTGAACGCGCTCGCCCGCCACGCGGATCGCCTCGACGGCTTCCTCTTTCCGTTCCCGGCCTGGGAACGGCTCGAGGCGATCCAGGACAAGCGCCACCAGCTCGAGATGGCACTCGAAGCCGGCGTCGACATCCCCGAGACGCTTTACCCGGCGACCGCGACCGAGGCGGCCGGGCTGCAGTTCCCGGTCCTCGTCAAGCCGCAGCATCCCGACGGCTTCAAGCGCCGGTTCGGCACGCAGGCGTTTCGCTGCGAGACGAAGGCGGACCTCGAGCGCGCCTACGGCGACACGGAGCCGTTCGGCCCGATGGTGCAGGAACTCGTTCCCGGCGGCGACGAGGAGCTCTACAGCCTCGGCACTTACCTGCGAGCGGACGGCGAGCCGCTGGGGCTCTTCAGCGGGCGCAAGCTGAAGCAGGTGCCGCCGCTCGTCGGGACGTGCCGGGTCGGGGAGGCGGTCTGGGTGCAGGAGGTGGTCGACGCGGGCCTGCGCCTTCTGAACACTCTTGGGTTTCACGGGATCTCCCAGGTCGAGTTCAAGCGCGACCCCCGAGACGGACGCTTCAAGCTGATGGAGGTCAATCCGCGCCTCTGGCAGTGGCACGGCCTCGCCGCGGCGTGCGGCGTCGACCTGCCGTTGATCGCGTACCGAGACCTGACCGGGGAGGAGGTCGAGCCGGTGTCGATGAATGGCTCGCGGCGCACGTGGTCGATCTCGCTGATGCCGGGCGAGCGCCCCGAGCTCCGGCGGCCACCGTACGTGGATGCGGTCTTTGCGCGCGACGACCTCAAGCCGGGGCTCGTTCACGCGGCGCGCGTCGCGCGGGGCGTGTTCCGGTGATTCCCGAACAGGTCGAGCGGCGGGCTCGCTGGGTGCTCGACACGATCGGCGCCCGCGATCTCGGCTTCGGGGACGACGTTCCGTACAGGGCCGAAGCTTGGGAGCAGGTCGAGCGGGACGAGTGCCCCGATGACGACGACCTCGCCGAGGCCTTCTTCCACCTGGCTCGCGTCGAGGAGCGAAACGGCGCCCGTGACGAGCACGGTCGATTCCGGGCCGCATCGTCCTGCCTCGACCCGCTCGATCCGCCGCTCGAGCGGCTCCGTGCGCGCCTGGGTGTCGAGCCTCCGCGCTGGGGCGGCGCCCGGTTCGCCGTCGCGTTGACGCACGACGTCGACGTCCCGTGGAAGTGGACGCGGCGAGGGCTGAAAGGAGCGGCTGCGAGGGCGAAGAGCGACCTCAAGAATCGGCGCGTGGGGCCGGGCGTGCGCGAGCTCCGCGGCCTCGCCGGGGCGGCCGTCCACAAGGTGCGCGGGACAGATCCGTACTGGAGCTTCGACCGAATCCTCGAGGACGAGCGGCGCGGCGGGGCGTCGTCGACGTTCTTCCTGCTCGCCGACCACGCGCACGAGTTCGACGGCGGCGCGGCCGAAGAGTACGAACGGCTGCGGCCGCGGCTCGTCGAGACGCTCCAACAAGCGAAGGCCGAGGTCGGCCTCCACGGGAGCTACTCGGCCGCCGCCGATGCGCAACGGATCTCCGACGAGAAGGAGCGTCTCGAGCGGCTCTCCGGGCCGGTTCAGGGCCAGCGCTACCACTATCTCCGCATCGACCCGCACCGCAATCTCGGCTCGCTCGAGGCGGCGGGCTTCGCATACGACTCGTCGCTCGGCTTCGGCGACGCGGTCGGCTTTCGGGCAGGCATCGCGCACCCGTTCCGACCCTGGGACTTCGAGCGGGACGCGCCGCACGAGCTGATCGAGGTCCCGCTCGCAGCGATGGACGTCACGCTCTCAGCGGAGCGCTACCTCAACCTCAGCGTCGACGAGGCCGGGGCGCGACTGCGCGCGCTGCTCGACTGGGCCGGGGAGCACGGAGGTGGCTTCGCGGTCCTCTGGCACTCCGAGCAGTACGACTCGGCGCTCCTGCCCGGGTGGGACGTCCTCTACCGTCGGCTGATGGAAGAGGTGCGGGCCCGCGGTGGGGCGTGCCTGCAGGCGGGTGCGCTCGCGGAGGAGGCGCGCGCGTGGCTGTCGTGACCCAGCCGATGCGGATCTACCGCGTGCGGGCCGGACGGCTTGGATCGTCGGCGTTCTTCCTCGCGCTCGTCCTCGCGGCCCCGCTGGCGTTGCTGCTCGGCCGCGCGCTGCCCGCGCACGGGCTCGGGCTGATACTCCGCCTGACGGCAGCGTCGGCGTGCGTGCTCATCGTCCCGGGCGCGACCTTCGTGCGCGCGCTCGGCCGCCCGCACACCTTCGGCGTGGCGATCGCGGCGTCGTTCGCGTGGAGTCTGGCCGCCCTCGCTGGAGCGCTCGCTCTGACATTCGCGGTCGACGGGACGATCACGACGACGCTCTGGCTCGTCTTCGCGTTCTCGGCGGCGTCGCTCGTCCCGGCTCTCCTGCGCGCGCCCGTGCCCTCCGAGAAGAGCGAGCGGATCACGATCGCCGGGGTGGCTGCGGCAGCGACGGTGTTCGCAGGCGCCGTCTGGTGGGCGTCGAACACGGTCTATGGCGACGCGCTCTTCCATCTCGGCCGCGTTCGGAAGCTCGAGTCGTTCCACCTGACCTCGCTCAGCGTCGTCGACGAGTTCCGCCACGGCGGGCTCCATCCGGGCTACGCGTTCCCCGTGTGGCACGCCGGGCTGGCGATGGTCGCGCGGCTCGCCGACGTCGACCCGACCGTCGTCATGCTGCACCTGCCAGCGATCCTCACTCCGCTGGCGGTCGTGCTCGCCTACGCGGCGGGCGCCGCGCTCTTCCGTTCGTACGGGGCGGGCGTTGCGACCGCCGCCGCCCAGGTCGGTCTGATCGGCTTCTCCCGCGCCGGCACCGGGTCGTTCGACTTCCTCGCGCTGCCGCCCACGGTCGCTCGGGCCCTGATCGCTCCGGCGCTGCTCGCGCTCGTCTTCTCGCTGGTCGCAGGCGGACGACGACGCCAGGTGCTCTCGATCTCGGCCGCGTCGATCGCGCTCGCTCTGGTGCACCCGACGTACGCGTTCTTCGCCGCGGTGCCGCTCGCCGGCTTCCTACTCGCGCGGGTCGCCCTCGCGTGGCCGCTCTGGCGCGAGAACCTGCGCATCGCAGCGTCGCTCCCGGCCGTGCTCATCCCGGCGGGTCTCTACGCGCTCTGGCTGAAGCCGATCCTCGACGAGACGGTCACACACCGGCCCGCCGCCGCCGAGCGCGCTCAGCAGATCGCCCACTACCGCAATCAGGTCGACATCGTCCACGGACTGATCCGGCTCGCTCCCGAGACGATCTCCCGCGGAGGTGCGGTCGCCGTCGCCGGCCTGGTTGCGATTCCGATGGCCGC
>JBKPQP010000225.1:0-4331 GCA_046734155.1 Actinomycetota bacterium
CGCGCGACTGCTGGATCTTGAACAGCCCGTCATTGAAGTTCGCGCTGTTCGTCTTCCCGCCTCCGAGGCCCGCCGTCAGCTTGATCGTGCCGTGCGTCGTGTCGACCACGGAGCTGACCTTGATCTCCGTTGAACCTTTCAGCGGAACGAACTTGCCGCCCCGCTGCTTCACGAGCACCTTGCCGGCGACCTTCTGCACGCCGACGATCACACCGGGCTGAGGCGTCTGGATGACGTCCGTGTCGCAGTTGGCGAGGTCGCTGACGTCTCCGCCTCCCGGGCCTAAGGCGTCAACGTCGACGATGTCGGTCATGTCCTCGGTGCCGGCGGTGTACGAGCCGTTGTACGTCCAGCGCTCGGTCGGATCGAGAGTCTGGTTTCCGTTGGTGTCGCCACTGACGTAGGTCGGGACGAAGTCGTCGCTTTCGTCGAGCGGCGTTCCCGCGTCCGCGCTGATCCCGGTCAAGTTGTTGGCGATCGTGAGCGGGATGTCGCCCGTGTTGGCCACGACGGCGTGCATGTGGACGGTCGCCTTCGGCTTGACGCGGCGCGTGCACGTCTGCGTGACGTCGATCGCGGCTGCGAAGGCGCGCGCCGGAGCGCTGCGCGCCGCTCCTAGGGCGAGGACGACGGCAGCTGCGACCAGCCCGGCCGCGAGAACAGCGGGAAGCCCGAACCGCCTGAGTCTTCTGTTCATCGAGTCACCAACCCCGCTCCTCGCGCCCCGAACAGGAGGACTGGTCAACTTTTACTCTGAGTCGCGGGCTTCTGCAATTGCCGCTTGGTGCCGTCCGGGAATCTGTGTAGTCTCCCGCTTCGCCAATGCGGCTCTCCGGCTCGGATTTCATCGGTTCGCCTCCGCCCCTTGCGGATCTTTGGCGGCGCTCGTTCGTCGAGCTGCTCGGGACGTTTGCGCTCGTGCTGATCGGAGCGGGGACGATCATGTCCCTCGGCCCTCAAGCGGACGCGGGAACGCTGGACGTGGCGGTCGCGACCGGCCTCACGATCGCGGTCATGGTGACGGCGCTCGGCCACATCTCCGGCGGCCACTTCAACCCCGCGGTCACGTTCGGGTTCATGCTCACGCGGCGCGTGAACTTGGTGCTCGGCGGCGCGTACTGGGTCGCACAGCTGCTGGGCGCCGTTCTCGCCGCCCTGCTGCTCCGCTGGATCTTCCCGGCTGCGAACCGCGACGCGTCGAACCTCGGAGCCCCGTCGGTGCACACGATCGACATCGGCGCGGCACTCGTAGTCGAAGCCGTGATCACGTTCTTCCTCGTGTGGGTCTTCTTCGCGATGACGACCGACAAGCGCAACTCGTACACGGCCGTCGCCGGGCTTGCGATCGGCTTCGTGATCCTCTTCGGGATGCTGCTCGCATATCCGCTGACCGGCGGAGCCTTCAACCCGGCGCGCGCGTTCGGGCCCGAGTTGGTTTCGGGCTCCTGGACCGATGCGTGGATCTACTACGTCGGCCCGCTCGCGGGAGGCGCGATAGCCGCGCTGTTGTACGACGAGGTCTATCTCCGGCCGGGGCCCGCTGCTGTCGGCCCAGCCGAGACGGGTGTGGAAGAGACCACAGTCGGCGTCACGCCGCCGATGAGCAATACCTAGCGAGCCGTAGGGCCAGCGGCCGGGCCTCCGTGCGGCGGGCGGCTATAAGAGGACTGTGACCGACCCCGTGTCAGCACCGGCAATGCGCGAGGAGCGTAAGGCGGTGACCGCGCTCGACGCGGACGTCGTCGGCTCGACCGCGCTCGGCGAACGCCTCGACGCCGAGGAGGTGAGGCTCGTCGTCGGGGAGGCGATCGCCAGGATGGTGGCCGCCGTGGAGGCGCTCGGCGGGACGGTCAAGGATCTCGCGGGAGACGGGATCCTCGCGCTCTTCGGAGCACCCGTGGCGCACGAGGACGACGCGGAACGGGCCGTTCGAGCGGGCCTGCGGATCGTGGAGGAGATGGCCGCTTACGCATCCGACGTCGCCGCTGGCTGGGGCGTCGAGGGCTTCGCAGTGCGGATCGGCGTGAACACGGGCTCGGTCGTCCTCGGCCCGGTCGGCGGAGGAACTCGCGTCGAGTACGGCGCCACCGGCGACCCGATCAACACAGCCGCCCGGCTCCAGAAGGCCGCAGCCCCCGGTACGGTGCTAGTCGGCGAGTCCACCTATCACCTCGTCGAGACGCTCTTCGACTGGGCCGGGCCGGAGCAGTTCGAGGTCAAGGGCAAGGAGGACGGGGTCGTCGGCTACCGGGCCACCGGGGTGCGAGCGGTCCCCGGGCGGGCGCGGGGCGTCCTGGGCCTGGAAACGCCATTCGTCGGACGTGACGAGCACCTGCGGGTCGCGCGGGAGGCGGCGGACGCCGTCCTCGGCGGGACCGGCGGGATCCTTTTCATCACGGGCGAGGCGGGAATCGGCAAGAGCAGGCTGAGCGCGGAGCTGCGCCGCCTCCTCGAGAGCGTTGAGTCGCCCCGGGGTGCGCCATTATGGCTCGAGGGGCGTTGCGTCTCGTACGGCGACTCGCTCCCCTACTGGCCGTATCGCGACGTGCTGCGAGAATGGCTCGGCGTCTCCCTGGAGGAGCCGGAGCTGCGCCTGCGCGTTTCGCTGCGCCGCGAGGTCGGGCGCCTCTTTGGGGAGCGGGTGCTCGAGATCTACCCGTACCTCGGCGCCATGCTCGGACTGACGCTCGAGCCAGAGGCCGCCTCGCGCATGGCCGAGCTCTCGCCCGAAGCCGTGCAGTACCGCACCTTCGAGGTCGTCAGCGAGCTGATGACGCGACTGGCCGACGAGCGCCCGGTCGTGCTCGCGATCGACGACCTGCACTGGGCCGATGCGACGTCGCTCCAGCTCACCGAGCAGCTCCTCGGGATCACGGACACCGCGGCCGTGCTCATCGTCATCAAGCACCGCACGGAGCCGGATCACCCGTCGTGGCGTGTGAAGACGATCGCGGCCGAGCAGTATCCGCACCGCTCACGCGAGCTCGCGCTCGGCGCTCTCTCGGGAGACGCGCACCGCGAGCTGCTCGTGTCGCTGTTCGGCGAGGGCACGATCCCGCCGCACCTCGAGCAGCAGATCCTCGAGGGGGCGGAGGGCAACCCGTTCTACCTCGAGGAGCTCGTCGGCACGCTCGCCGAGACGGGCGTGCTCGTCCGCGACGGCGACGGCTGGAGGTTCGACCACGGGGCGAAGATCGTGATCCCGCCGACCGTCGAGAAGGTGATCCTCGCGCGGATCGACCGGCTTTCGGCCCGCGACCGCGACGTCCTCACCGCCGCGTCGGTGCTCGGTCGGCGCTTCGGCTTGCCGCTGCTCGAAGGCGTGACCGGGGCCGACGGGTCGCTCCAGGAGTCACTGAACGCGCTCCAGCGCGTCGACCTGATCCGCGAGGCGCGCCGCTGGCCCGAGGCGGAGTACCGCTTCAAGCACGCACTGATCCAGGAGGCCGCGTATCGGACGCTGCTCGCCGCCGACCGCGAGGAGCTCCACCGCAAGGCGATGCGCTGGCTCGAGGAACGCTACGCCGAGAATCGCGACGAGGTGCTCGGCTTGCTCGCGCACCACGCACTGGCCGGGAACGCCGAGGACGAGGCCGTCCTCTACCTGACGCGGGCCGGAGACCGCGCCCGCCTCGAGTGGGCGCTCGACGCGGCGATCGGCCACTACCAGGCGCTGCTGCCGCTGCTCGAGCGCCGCGGCGCCGACCAGGAGATCGCGCTCGTTCTGTTGAAGCTCGCGATCGCGCTCCACACCTCGCTGCGCTTCTCGGAGGCGAACGACGCCTACCAGCGGGCATTCAAGTACTGGCGGCCGCCCGACCCCGGGAAGCCGTCGGCGACTCTACGCATGAGTGGCAGCTACGTGCCCCATGTCGCCGATCCGCGGGACGCTGGCTTCTGGCCGGATATCAACTTCGGCATGCAGCTCTTCGATCGGCTCGTCGAGGCGTGGCCGGAGCGGACAATCGTTCCGTCACTCGCCGAGCGCTGGGAGATATCGGACGACGGTCTGCGCTACGTCTTCCACCTGCGCGAAGGTCTGCGCTGGTCCGACGGCGAACCGCTGACGGCCCACGATTTCGTGTTCGGGCTGCGGCGAGTGCTCGACTCCGAGCGGCCGGGGGCTTCGGCACCCATCTACTTCGTGCTTGAAAACGGCGAGGAGTATTTCCTGGGTCGTAACGCCGACGCCGAGGCGATCGGTGTGCGTGCGCTCGACGACCGCACCGTCGAGTTCAGGCTAGTCGCTCCGGCCCCGTACTTCATGAGCGTCGTGAACCGCCCCGATTCGAGCGCAGCTCCGAGGCACGCGATCGAGCGAGACGGCGACG
>JBKPQP010000226.1:0-11028 GCA_046734155.1 Actinomycetota bacterium
CGGAGCGGTCATCGCGTCGAACGCGGCGGTCGAGTCGAGCGCCTTCTGGGTGAGCTGGACCCCTATCTTTCGGAAATCCGGCTGCAGGATCTCGAATGTCCGGTTCACGCTCGAGAGGTCGGTCGGCGTGATCACCTCGTAGGACATCTTCGAGCCGTTCGCGACCCGAATCCCGTCGCCGCCCTTCTTGTAGCCGAGACCGTCGAGGATCGAGTTGGCTTTGTCGATGTCGAAAGCGGTCGGCTGCACGCTCGGGTTCGCCCAGTCGCCGGTCGAGCCCGCGATGATCGAGCTGGCCGGTTTCGCCTTCCCGAGAAAGACGACGTCGACGATCTGCTTGCGGTCGATCGCGTTGTCGAACGCCTCCCGGACTTTCGGGTTCTGCAGCTCAGGGTGGCTCTTCTTGTTCGGGCTCGAGTTGATGATGAAGTCGGTCTGGTCGATGCCGGGCACATCCGAGATCACGAAGCCCGCGTTCTTCAGCGTCTCGATCGCGGTCGGGGGCACTTCCTCGATCGAGTCGATCTCGTGCGACTTGAGCGCCGCGACGAGCGCGTCGTCGTTCGAGAACATTCTCAGTCCGAAGCCATCCACCTTCGCCTTGGGCCCGTAGAAGAGCGGGTCACGCTCGAAGAGCGCGATCTCGTCCTTCTTGAACTTGGTCAGCTTGAACGGCCCCGAGCCGACGACCGGCGCTGCGTTGGCCCACGTCTTCAAGCCCTTGCCGTTCTTCCCCAGATGCTGGGTCCAGATGTGCTTCGGGAGTATGGCGAGCTGCTGAAATTGGCCGAGGACGTTTCCCACGGGCGCTGCGTAATGCACGACGAGCGTGTTCGGGTCGGGCGCCTCGGCGCTCTTGATGTGCGCGATCAGCCCGGCCGCGTTCGCTGCCCCGCCGTCCTTGTACTTGACGTCGGTGTTGATCGTCCACGCCGCGTCCTCCGCGGTGAGCGGCTGTCCGTCAGACCACTTCGCGCCGGAAACTGTCTTGAACGTCCACGTCTTCTTGTCCGCCGAAGTCGACCACGACTTCGCGAAATCGGGTGCGAAGTTCAGGTTGGTCTTGTCGTACTGGACGAGGAGGGGGTAGATGTACATGAAGGTCGAGTACGCGTCCTGGTTGAACGCCACGTAGGGGTTCAGCGAGTCGATGCGCGAGCTCGTCCCCATCCGGAACGTGCCGCCTTCCTTGCTGCTCGAGCCGGATCCGCCGCCGCAGCCCGCGGCCAGGATCGCCAACAGGAACAACGCCGCCGAGGTCTTCCTCACCATCCGCCCTCCGGGGATCTATGTCCTGAACGCAGGCTCGTCTACGTTCAAAACCTTACTATCGGCGTCGAGCGTACAACGAACGCCCAGTGGGAGTGAAGCGAGGTGCTTCCCGTGTCCGAGCGGGAGCTTGTAGATGACCGGCACCCCGAGCGGCTCGAGGTACTGCTCCAGGACGTCCTCCAGCGTCCGTGAGCGCGGCCACTCCGAGGACTCGCGGAGATCGCCGTAGTCGCAGTCCTTCATTTCGCCGACGACAACGCCCGCCACCTGCTGGAGCTTGCCCGCGTCTTTCAGCTGGTTGAGGAAGCCGTCGAGGAAGTACGGCGGGAGCTTGACGTCCTCGAAGAAGAGGATCGCGCCCTCGAGCTCGATCTCCCACGGTGTGCCCATGGTCTGGATCAGGAGCCAGAAGCACCCGCCGACGAGCGGCGCCGTCACCTTGCCGTGCGAGATTGCCCGCACGTACGGGTCGTCGGGGTCGCGCGGCACCTCCCCCGCGCCGCCCGTGCGCAGCACGTCGAGGAGGCGCTCCAGCGAGAACGCCGTTGCCTCCGCGTCCCCGACGCCGGCGAGCCCGTAGCCGTAGAGCGTCGCCAGGCCCGCCCGCTGACGGATCGCGACGTGGAGCGCGGTGATGTCCGAGTAGCCGATGAACGGCTTCGGGTTGGCCTCGATCACGTCGTAGTCGAGGTACGGGATCATCTGGGCCGAGCCATAGCCGCCCTGCAGCACCTGGACGACGTCGACTTCGGGATCGGCGAAGAGCGCGTTCAGGGCGGCGGCGCGCTCCTTCGGGTTGCCTGCGACGTAGTCGTCGATCGCGAACACGCCGTCCGCGAGCTTGACGCTGTAGCCGTGCGACTCCCACCACTCGACGCCGCGGTAGACCTCCGACTTGCCCTCGTGCGGGCTCGCGGCGGCGACGACGCCGATCGTGCCGCCGTCCGGAAGCGGCTTTCCGAAGAGCGAGGCCTCGATCATGCTGCGCTTTCTACACCGCTCAGGAACTCGAGCACGAGCGGACCGAGCGTCTCGAGGTCGTAGCCGCCCTCCTGGACGAGCACCGTCGGCACGCCAAGCGCACCGACGATGCGGCCCGCCTCGCAGAATCCGGCGGCCGTGACGCCCAGCGGGCTCTCGGGATCGCTCTCGCCCGCGTCGACGCCGAGGGAGACGACGAGCGCGTCGGGCTCGAGCCACTCCGCCGCCTGCCGGACCGCCGCGAGCCAGCCGTCGTCGCCGGTTCCCGGCCGCAGCGGCAGGTTGAGGTTCGAGCCGGTCGACTCGTCCGCGAACCCGAGGAAGTGCGGGAACCAGCCCTCGGCGGGGTCGACGTGGACCGACGCGACGCGGACGTCGTCTCGGGCCCAGAAGATCTCCTGCGTGCCGTTTCCGTGGTGCGCGTCGACGTCGAGGAC
Source organism: Actinomycetota bacterium (assembly GCA_046734155.1). GTDB lineage: Bacteria > Actinomycetota > Thermoleophilia > Gaiellales > Gaiellaceae > VAXT01. Next base: position 2,691 of record JBKPQP010000226.1, read on the forward strand.
TGCGACGCGGGCCGCGTGGTGGCGCAGCGCCTCGGCAGCGACCGCGGCATTGTTCAGGTAGCACGAGCCTCCGTACGCGGAGCGGCACACGTGGTGACCTGGCGGCCGGCATAACGCATAGGCGTGCGGTGCCCCCGCCGCGACCAGATCGACGGCGGTCAGCGCCGCGTCGACGGCGCCGCGAGCCGCCTCCCAGGTGCCGGGCCCGATCAGCGTCATCGTGTCGTAGGCGAAGTAACCAGGCCGCGCCCACTCCGCGGCCGGTACACGGCGCGCCCCGATTCTCTCGTGCGCGAAAACGTACGGGACGACGCGGCTCTGGCCGGCTTCCTCCGGCACTCCGGCCGCCCGCCACGACTCCCAGGCCGACTCGAGGTAGGCGACGAGCACGCTGTCATGGACGGCGAGCAAGAGCTCGTCGTCGTGCGGCTGGGCCGGGACCGTGCGGCCGAGGGCGGCGAGCAGTGCGTCGGCGCGGGCGGGCACCTCCGTCCCCGGCGTCGCGACACCGATGAAGACCTCGGCGCCCGGCTCGTGGAGCCTGCAGCGCTCGTCCCACACGATCGGCATCGCGACCATCGCGGGCGACTATATGGTCGGCCGGTGAGCGAGACGCTCCGAGACCACGGCCTGCGGATCGGCGACTGCGACGCGGGGCCGCGCAACGCGATCACCGACGTGCCCGGCGTCGTCGTCGGCCAGGTCACGGTTTGGCGGGACGAGCCTGCCGTCGCGCGCACCGGGATCACTGCGATCCTGCCCAAACCGGTCACCCAGCTGCTCCGCGGCCCAGTTCCGGCCGGCACGGCCGTGCTGAACGGCGCCGGCGAGCTGACGGGCTCGATCCAGATCGCCGAATGGGGCCTTCTCGAGACGCCCGTCTACCTGACCTCGACGCACGCAGTCGGGCGCGTGATGGACGCGGCGGTGGAGATCGCCGTCGAGGCGGGCGCCGAGGATGTCGTGATCCCGGTCGTCGGCGAGTGCGACGACAGCTGGCTGAGCGACCCGCGGACGGTGCACGTCTCCGTCGACGACGTCAAGCGGGCCGTCGCATCGGCAAGCGAGGAGTTCGAGCAGGGCGCCGCCGGAGCCGGAACCGGGATGTCGTGCCTCGGCTACAAGGGCGGCATCGGCTCGTCGAGCCGAGTTATGCCGGAGCCCAATGCGACGATCGGCGTGCTCGCGCTGACGAACTTCGGCGGAAGCCTGCGGCTCGACGGGGCTCCCATGCCACGCCACGACCCGCCGACGGACTCGGGAAGCTGCATCGTTGTCGTCGCAACGGACGCGCAGCTGTCTCCGCACCAGCTCGAGCGCGTTGCACGCCGCGCCGGGCTCGGCCTCGCGCGCACGGGGTCGATCGCCTACCACGGGAGTGGCGAGATCTTCGTCGCGTTCGCGACCGGCGATGAGCGTTCGGTCGCCGACGACGAATTGAATCCGCTCTTCGAGGCGGCGGTCGACGCGACCGAGGAAGCCGTCGTCAACTCTCTTTGGGCGGCGAAGGACGTGACCGGGCGCGACGGCCACGTCGTCGAGGCGCTGCCGCACGACGAGACGCTCGAGCTGCTCACTCAGGCCGGCCGGCTCTCCGGAGGCGGCCGGTAACGCCCCCCGTACATCGGCAGGTCGAGCTCGCTGCCGTGGCGGTCGAGTTGCTCGAGCATACGGTTGAGACCGAACGCCCCACGCTTGCGGACGCGCCCAACAGCGTCGAAGTCGACCACCGCGGTCACGACCTCCTCGCTTCCTCCGGCCTCGTACAGCACGGTGCCCTCCGGGTCGACGACCACGCTCCGACCGTTACCGACCGGAGCCGCCGCGTTGACGTTGACCAGGAAGACCTGGTTTACGTACGCGTTGGCGCGTGCGACGACGATCTCGGTCGCGCGGTCGCTCGTCGGGGTCAAGCTGACCTGGACGATCGCCTCGGCTCCGTCCCAGGTCAGCTGGCGGAAGACCTCCGGGAAGACGCCGTCGTGGCAGATGGCGAGGCCGACGCGCCCCACGCCCTCGATCTCGAACCCCACCACTTCCCGCCCGGGCAGCGTCGTCTCGTATGGCTGCCAGGGGAAACACTTCCGATAGCTCGTGACGAGCTCACCCGCAGGTGAGAAGACGAGCGCGGTGTTGTAGACGCCCTCGTCCGCCTGCTCGTAGACGCTCCCGGGCAAGAGCCACAGACCCGTTTCGCGGGCGAGGTCGCCAAGCCGCTCAGTGAGCGGTCCCGGAATGGGCACGGCCCGGTCCTCCGGCCGGCCCTCGTCCTCGAGCAGCGGCGGTAGGGCCATGAGGTGGAGTTCCGGCGCGACCGCGAGCTGCACGCCGTCGAGCATCGAGGCGAGCGACTGGACCTGCCGTTCGAACACGTCGAGCGTCGCAGCCGGGTCGTTGGGGATCCCGGCGATCTGCAGCCCGGCAACGAGGAGGGACCGCCCGCCCACGGGACGATCTTGACACAGGCGTCGCGACAGGTTTTAGATGGCCCACCCCGCGGCCCTAGGAGGAGCGATGACCGACGTAGCGGCACCCGAGATTCCCGATCGCGGCCCGGACGAAGATGCGCGGCTCGAGAGCCTCGGCTACCAGCCGCAGCTCAACCGCGTGCTCGGCTTCTTGCGCCAGTAGTGTCTCGGGCATGGGGGCAGAGGAACCGGGGCTCGAGGAGACCGAGCACGGGCTGACGGTGTCGGAGCGCGGGGTCGTTCGTGGTGAAGTGCGTGGGGGCGAGTTGGCCACTCGGAAGATCAACGAGCGCCCGCGCCACGACGGCCCGATCGTGCTCGTGGACTACGACGACGCCTGGCCCGTGCGGTTCGAGCGCGAGGCGCGGCGGATCCGAGCGGCGCTCGGCGTGCGGGCGCTAGTGGTCGAGCATGCGGGCTCGACGTCTGTGCCCGGCCTGGCCGCTAAGCCGATCATCGACATCGTGCTGGCGGTGCCCGACTCGCGGGAGGAGGATGCATACGTGCCTGCCCTCAAGGCAGAGGGCTACACCCTCCGGATCCGTGAGCCGGACTGGTACGAGCACCGAGTGCTCAAGAAGGCCGACCCCAACGTCAATCTGCACGTCTTCACCGAGAGCTGCCTGGAAATCGACCGCATGCTCGCGTTCCGCGACCACCTGCGTGAGGACGCGGCCGACCGTGAGCTGTACGAGAACACGAAGCGCGTGCTCGCATCGCGGCACTGGGAGTACGTGCAGGACTACGCGGACGCGAAGACCGAGGTCGTCGAGGAAATCGTCGCCCGAGCTCTCGCCTGAGCCGCTTCTAGCCTCGCCGCGTCTGCCTTGGGGCGTGGCTACACTGAGCGCTTCGCGGGGCTATAGCTCAGCTGGGAGAGCGCCTGGATCGCACCCAGGAGGTCGCCGGTTCGAGTCCGGCTAGCTCCATGAGAAAAGGCCCTGCTGACAGGGCCTTTCGCTTTCTGGGGCGACGACGCTCGCGGGCGTGGTCAACAGTTTGGTCAACATATCGACTCTGAGCGCGGCCCGAGCAGGCGGTTTTCAGGACTCCGGAATCTCGCGACCGAAGGCCTCTTTCGGCTGGGCTTGGTGGACTTCGGAATGACGGAGCGTCCGTGCTGCAGGCCCCACCGGAGCATCACCTGGGCCGGACTTTTGCTGTGAGTCTTGGCGATGGCTCCGATGACGGGATCATCGAGGGTGCTGCCGTGGTTGCCGTCGCGATAGAAAGTGATGCCGCCGATCGGCGACCACGCTTGCGTCACGATGCCGTGCTCGGCGCTGAACTTCTGTACGTCTCGCTGCGCGAAGTAGGGGTGAACTTCGATCTGGTTGACCGCCGGTACGACGTTGATACGGTCGAGCAGCGTCCTAAGGTGTTCCACCATGAAGTTGCTGACGCCGATCGCGCGGACCTTCCCGTCAGCGAGCAGGGCCTCTAGGGCGCGGTATGCCTCGAGGGTCCGGTCGAACGCGGACGGCAGGGCATGGTGCAGGATCAGCAGGTCGATCCGGCTGACGCCGAGCTTTCGGGCGCTCTTCTCAAAGCCGTGCAGCGTCTCGTCATAGCCATAGTCGTTGATCCAGATCTTCGTCTCCAGGAACACGTCCGACCGGTCTAGATCGGAGGCGTGCACCGCCTCGCCGACCTGCCGCTCGTTGCCGTAGGCCGCGCAGTGTCGATGTGCCGGTATCCGGCGGCGAGCGCCGCGCCTACCGCCGCGCGCGTCTCGTCCGGAGGCGTCTGAAAGACCCCGAAACCGAGCGCAGGGATCTCAACGCCGTTGTTGAGGAGGATGGTTTCCATCACATGAACCTACCCGGTCGATCCCCGGACCCGGCCCGCGCGTCGGGACGTGACGCGGCGGGTCGTCGCCTAACCGCCGAAGTTGATCGGGCGGCCGAGCTTGCGCGAGAGCCGGGGCGCGCGCCTGTCCGTCGCCCCCCGACGGAGCGTCGACCCCTTAGCCGCCCAAAATGAGGTCGTACGGGGCGCGCCCCCCGTCCCTCGCGTTCAACAGTCCTTACCGAGCAAGCGTTTTTGAAACGCGAATCCTGCTCAGTTCCAAACTGGTCCTCGGCGGCGGAGCCGACAATGGTAAGTCTCACCGCGTCTAAGTCCCGACGACAGCGGGTCATAGCGGATGTTCGACTCTCGCTCTACCGTTTCGGCTATGGACCTTCGCTTCTGGCGCCTGCTGGTCGTTGGTGCGCTCGCCGTTTCGGCGGTGGTCGCAGTCGTACACATAGGACGGGGCGCGACCAACGAGACGAAGACCGTCGCGAATGTGGCGACGACCATGCCCGCGCAGATTGCGAAGCAGGCTGCGGCCGCGAACGTCCGCTCGGCGATCCCCTCGCTCGAGTCGTTCTACGCCGAACACGGCACGTATGGCGGGGCGGACATCTCCGCGCTGCGGCGCGACTACGACCCTGGGATCGACTCAACCGTGAAGCTCGGGTGGGTCGAGAGCGGCCGCTACTGCCTGGAGAGCACGGTCGAGGGCCAGACGGCGAGCGTAACCGGGCCCAACGGCGAGATCGTATTCGGCGGCTGCTAAACGGCGCTCGAGGTCTTTCGGTTTTTCCGGAGTTTGCGGACTCCAAGAGTGGATCGTTCGGCGCTGAGGCCCGGATTCTCGCCCGCCAAGGGGTAGTCTCCCGCGCTTGGTGTCCGGCCTGGATGAGATTTTCCCGCCCGACCTTCAATTGACTGCGGATCAACCACTGGAGAACAGATGCGGGTAGTCGTCGGTTTGCTGGCGGTAGCCGTCGTCGCCGTTTGCGCCGCTGCAGCGGCCGGGGCGCCCTCGGACGGACCGCCGCCGACCGACGGGTACTTCACGCTCCAGCCCCCAGGGGCGTGGTCGAGTCTGCCAAGCGGGGCCTCGTGCGCCGGGCAGGTTCACCGCTCGAGCTGGGAACCGCGCCCGGACAACACACGGCGCAACCACGTCGTCCCAGACCCGCAGGCCGTCCATAACGCGTTCGCGGCACGTCCGATGGGCGGCTACGACTCGCATTGGGCCTCCTGGCTGCTGCCGCGCGTGGACGGACAGTTCACCGGCACCACCGACGAGATCTTCCAGTGGGCCGCCTGCAAGTGGGGCATCCCGGACAACATCATCCGGGCGGTCGCCTACACCGAGTCGACCTGGTACCAGTACCTCGTCTATCCGAACTACCACAATCGCTGCGTCGCGTACTACGGCTGCGGCGACTTCTTCGGCAATTCGTCGCCTGACAGCGTCGTGTACCTGAACGGACTCGCCAGGCTCGGCGGTTACGACTACCAGCAGGACTTCGGCGCCGGGCTCGGCCCGGAGACGTTCTCGATCCTCGGCATCATGTCGTGGCAGGCGCCGGGCTGGGGTCAGATGCCGGACAACCAGAACGGCACGTTTCCGTTCAACCGCGACTCGACCGCCTTCGCGGCCGATTACTACGGCTCGCAGATCCGGGGCTGCTTCGAGGGCTGGGTCACCTGGCTCCACAGCCAGAACCCCTCGTACGGGCCGGGCGACCTCTGGGGATGCGTCGGCTACTGGTACTCCGGCGACTGGCACGACTCGGGCGCAAACAACTACATCGCGGAGACCCAGGGCTACCTGAACAACCGCATCTGGCTGCAGCCGGGGTTCCCGAACGACCGGCCCGGATGCCACCCCACGTACGGCTGCCCGGGGCCCGACACGCTTCCCATTCCACCGCAGCCGCCTCCGCCCCCTGCACCTCCCCCGCCTCCTCCGCCCAAGCCGCCACCGCCGCCTCCTCCGGGGCACGACGATTGTCGGGTTCCGCGCGTCGTCGGCCACTCGCTCAGGTCTGCGCGTGCCCGCCTGCGGGCGAGGAACTGCGCGGTCGGCCCCGTGCGCAAGAAGCACTCACGTCGCGCACTCCGCGGCCGTGTGCTCGCGCAGAACCCGCGCGCCGGCAAAACGAAGCGCCGCGGGTACCCGGTCCGGCTCGTCGTCGGTCGACGCTAGGCGCACAGCAGCGCGGCTACCGTAGCCGCGTGGACGCAAAGCTTCTCGAGAGGGTGCTCGATGACTTGGGCGAGCCGGCGTATCGCTCACGGCAGGTCTGGGAGTGGACCGCGCGCGGCGCCGGCTCGTACGACGCGATGACGACGCTTTCGAAGCCGCTTCGGGCAACGCTCGCGGAGACCGTGCCGTTCTCGACGCTCGAGCTCGTCACCGAACAGAAGTCACGGGACGGCACCGTGAAAGCCCTGTTCGGGACGGCCGACGGGCACCCGGTCGAGTCCGTGCTCATGCGGTACCGCGACGGACGGCGGTCGCTGTGCCTGTCCTCGCAGTCGGGCTGTCCCTTGACCTGCAACTTCTGCGCGACAGGCGCAATGCGCTTCGGACGCAACCTGACGGAGTCGGAGATCCTCGACCAGGCTCTGCATTTCCGGCGCCGGGAGCCCCTGAACCACGCGGTGTACATGGGCATGGGCGAGCCGTTCCTGAACTTCGACGCCGTCGTCTCCTCGGCGCGGCGTCTGCCCGACCTCGGAATCACGCATCGGCGGACGACCGTCTCCACAGTCGGCTGGATGCCCGGCCTCCGACGCTTCGTCGACGAGGTCGATGAGCCCATTCGCCTCGCATTTTCGCTGCACGCTGCCGATCCCGAGAAGCGGTCGCGGTTGATGCCCGTGAACGACCGCTACCCGCTCGCCGACGTGCTCGCCGAATGCCGCCGCTACGCCGAGCTCCGGCGGCGAAGGGTCTTCGTCGAGTACGTGCTGCTGGCGGGCGTGAACGACTCGCCCGAGGACGCCCGACAGCTCGCCGAGCTACTGGGCCGAGAGGCTTACAAGGTCAACCTGATTCCCTACAACCCGACCGGCCGCTACGACGGCTCCGCCCGGCCGGTGATCGCGGCGTTCAAGGCGGAGCTCGATCGAGCCCGCGTCCCGGCGACCGTCCGGCTCACGCGGGGGCGGGACATCGAGGCGGCGTGCGGCCAGCTGGCGGTTTCACGCAGCTGAACGACTCGCGTACGAGTTCAAAAGAAGGAAACTAGAGTCAACCCGCCAAGGCGGACGAATGAGCCGCTCGACCCTCTTGGTCGCGGCCTCATTGGTCGCATTCGTGCTCGCGCCCACGGCACGGGGGTTCAACCCACAGATCGCCGGGCTCCAGATCGCGCTCCGCCAGCACGGGCTCTACCGCGGGCCGATCGACGCCATTCAGGGGCCGAAGACCGTGCGCGCGGTCCGCGTTTTCCAGCGAAGGCATCGGCTCGCCGTCGACGGGATCGCGGGTCCACGAACACGCGCGGCGCTGGGGCCTCGAGGTCACCCGCTCTTCGGCGCCCGGGTGATGAGGCGCGGCACGCGAGGCTACGACGTCGCCGTGCTCCAGTTCCTGCTTCGTCGCCGTGGGCTGCGAGTTGGGGCGTTCGACGGAAGCTTCGGTCGGAGGACTGCCGCTGCCGTGCGCCGGTTCCAGCGCCGAGCTGGGTTGAGGCCGGATGCGATCGTCGGCCCGCGCACGACGCGGCGCCTCTGCGCGCTTCGCGTGTGCGCCTGGCGCGCGCACTCGCGGAGGACGCAGCCCGCATCGGTCGACTGGGCGCTCGGCTACTGGTCGAGAACGTACGGCGTCGATCCGCGGCTCGTCCGCGCAGTGGCCTATTGGGAGTCGGGGCTCAACAACTCGCTCGTCTCGCGCGCGGGCGCCAGGGGAGTCATGCAGGTGACGCCGACGACATGGAACTACGTCGAGACGGTGCTCGTCCGCCGCCGGATCCCCAATACGACGAGCGGGAACGTCCAGGTCGGCGTCGCGTTCCTCGACCAGTTGCTCCGCGAGTTCCGCGGCGACATACGGCTCGCTCTGGCCGCGTACTTCCAGG
>JBKPQP010000227.1:0-11620 GCA_046734155.1 Actinomycetota bacterium
GGACGATCGGCGTCTGGGACCCCGATGAGATCGTCGCGTTCCGCGTCGTGCACCTCGACGCGCCCGCGGAAGCGTCTGGCGAACTCGGGCGGCACGAGGAGCTCGACCTCCCGGTGACCCGCGCGCCGGCCGAGACCGCCGGCGACGAGCAGCGTTTGCTTGTCGAACGTCGCCCCGGCGCGGTCGAGCTCGGTCAGGGTCGCGGCGATCGCGGTGCGCCGTGGATCGCCCGGCGACCCGGGGATGGGCAGCGACGGAGGCTCGACGACGATCGTCGCCCGCGCGCCGCGCGTCACCAGCGCCTCGAGCGGCTGACCCTCGAGCGGGAAGCGCAGCGCATCGCGCACCGCGGCCGCCACGTCGGCGATCGGCTCAGCAGGTGGAGGCGGTGCGAGCACGACAGCGCCGTCCTCCGCGTCGACGAGGGCGAGCCGCGAGCCGTACGCCAGCGGCAAGCGGCTCAAGGGATCGAGCGGTAGAGCCTGAGGAAGGTTCGGCGGAAGCCGCGCGCCGGCCAGAAGCGCGAGGCGAGCAGGTTCGTCTCGCGCCAATCGGTGACCATGACCTCGTAGCCCTGCTCGGCCGCCCACGCGAAGCCGGCGTTGGTCAGGGCGACGCCGATTCCGGAGCCGCGTGCCTCGGGCAGTGTCGAGGCGAAGCCCAGGAAGGCCGCGTTCTCGGCACGGGTGAGCCCGGTGTGTTCACCGGAGCGCTCGAGCGGCACGAAAGCCCAGCACGCGACCGGTCGCCCGTCGAGATACCCGATCAGGATGTGCTCCTCGTCCCCGGCCAACGTCTCGAGCCATTCCTTGCGGGAGTCCTCGCGGGTCGGAAGCGGTCTAGTCGAAAAGACGGGTGCTCTTGCCTGGTGCTCGGGCAGAGCAAGGTCGACGTCGATCAGCTCCTCGACTTCCTCCGAGCTCGGCCCACGGATCTCGAATCCCTCCGGCACGGTGACCTCGGTCTGAGGTGGCACTTCCTGGATGCCGTGGGCATGCTGGCCGCCGAAGCCGACCCGGAACCAGGCGTCGACCACTGCCGGGTCGGCTGCGGGCACGAGCGCGTAGTGCCGTGTTCGGTCTTGCTCGACCCAGTCTCCCGCAAGGGCGGCATAGAGGTCGCGCACGACCTCAGGCTCCTCGACGGCGTGGCCCGAGGCTTCGACCCAGATGTTGTTGCCCCAGATCTCGTCGTCGCGCCTAGTGCCAACCAGATAGCCGACGACTGCGCCCTCCCGAAGCGCGACTGCTCCCGAAGCGCCCTCGCGCGCCAGTAGCCCTTTCACCTCGGTGCGAAAGTCGACAGCCTCGGGAAGCAATCGCTCTTTCGCGCGGTGGTCGCGATGACGGGTAGCGAGCAGCGCCGCCGCGGCGCTCAGATGCTCGTCGGTAAACGGCTGAATCTCGAGTCCCCTCATCGCGTCAGGACGATACCGTTGGCCTGTGCCGAAGACACTGACTGGAGCCGAGCTGCAGCTGGACGACGGACCGGTTCGCGACTCCGAGCTGTTCCTCGTCGACGGCAACAACCTCGCCTACCGCGCCTTCTTCGCCCTGCCGGAAGAGCTCGCCACTAGCGAGGGCTTCTCGACGAACGCGCTGCTCGGCTTCACGAACATGCTCTTCAAGCTCCTTGCGGACTACCGGCCGAAGGGCGTTGCGGTGGCGTGGGACACGCACGCCGTCCACCGCGCCGCGATCTCGGAGGACTACAAGTCCGAGCGGCGCCCGATGCCCGACCTCCTGCGCGAGCAGTTCCCGTACTTCCGCCCGATCGTCGAGGCGTTCGGCTACCGGAACCTCGAGTTCGAGGGCTGGGAGGCCGACGACGTGATCGCGACGCTCGCGACGCAGGCCGACGAAGCAGGGATCAAGACGACCGTCGTCTCGACCGACCGGGACGCCTTCCAGCTCGTCTCCGACAACGTCGCGCTGATGATGACTCCGCGCGGCGTCTCGGACGTCCACGTCTACACGCCCGAGCGAGTCGAGGCGCGCTACGGGATCCGGCCGGACCAGGTGCCGGACTTCATCGGCCTCAAGGGCGACACCTCGGACAACATCCCGGGCATTCCGGGGATCGGCGACAAGACGGCCGGACAGCTGATCTCGCAGTACGGGACGGTCGAGGAGGTGATCGCGCACGCCGAGGAGCTCTCGCCGGCCCGAAAGAAGAACGTCCTCGAGCACGCCGACCAGGCGCGGCAGTCGAAGGAGCTCGCGACGATGCGCCGCGACCTCGAGCTCGACTGCGACGTGACGCAACTGGTCCTGTCCGCGCCGGACCGCTCGGAGCTGAAGGAGATCTTTCGCAAGTTCGAGTTCCGGAACCTGCTGCACCGCGTCGACGAGCTCGACGCGGCCGTCCCGGCCGCGCCGATGCTGCTCGAGAAGACGGCGGTTCCCTGGAGCGAGGAGCTTAGTAACAGCCTCTTACAAGGAGGAGAGGTGGCCGTTGCAACCGCGGAGGAGCGGATCGCGGTCGCCGTGCCGGAGCGCGTGGTCGTCTCGCCTCGGCCCGCGAAGCTCGAAGGCGAGCTGATTGTGCATGACGCCAAGGCGCAGCGCGTGCCTGCGAAGGACGACACGCTGCTCCTCGCGTACCTGATCGAGCCGTCGCGCCCCGAGTACCCGCTGCACGAGCTCGAAGCCGAGTACGGGCTCGAGCTCGAGCCGGATCCGCCGGCCGAGGAGGAGACCGCTGCGCTCGTCCGCAATGCGGCGGCGACGCTCCGCCTGCGCGACCTGCTCCTCGATCGAGTGCGTGAGCGCGGCATGGAGCCGCTCTACCGTGACGTCGAGCTCCCGCTCTCACCGGTGCTCGCGGCGATGGAGGACGCGGGCGTGAAGATCGATGAGTACCGCATGGGAGAGATCACGGCGCGCCTGCGCGAGATGGTCGAGGAGCTCGAGTCGCGCGCGTACGACCTCGCCGGCGAGGAGTTCGTGCTCGGCTCGACACAGCAGGTGGGGCGGATCCTGTTCGAGAAGCTCGGCCTCACGCCCGGCCGCAAAGGGAAGACCGGCTTCTCGACCGACACGCGCGTTCTGCGCACGATCCGCGGCGAGCACGAGATCGTCGGCGTAATCGAGGAGTGGCGCGAGTACTCGAAGCTTCTCAACACGTACCTCGGCCCGCTCCCCACCCTCATCGCTGAGGACGGGCGTCTGCACACGACCATCAACCAGGCGGTCGCCGCGACCGGCCGCCTCTCGACAACGAGCCCGAACCTCCAGGCGATCCCGATCCGCACCGAGCTCGGCCGCGAGATCCGCTCCGCGTTCATCGCCGAGCCGGGGCACAAGCTGCTCTCCGCCGACTACTCGCAGATCGAGCTGCGCATCCTCGCGCACGTCTCGGGCGAGCCGAAGTTGCGCGAGGCGTTCGCGCGCGGCGAGGACATCCACACGGCGACCGCGGTCGAGGTGCTGGGCGTGGAGCCTGCAGAGCTCACCTCGGCGCAGCGGTCGGTGGCGAAGATGATCAACTTCGGGATCGTCTACGGCATCTCGTCGTTCGGGCTCTCCGAGAACCTCGAGATCCCCCGCGAGGAGGCCCAGCAGTACATCGACGCGTACCTCGCGCGCTTCCCGCACGTCCAGGACTTCATCAAGCGCACGATCGAGCAGTCCGAGCGCGACGGCTACGCGACGAGCCTGCTCGGGCGGCGGCGCCCGGTGCAGGAGCTGCGCGCCCAGAACCGCCAGACGCGCTCACTCGGGGAGCGCCTCGCGGTCAACTTCGTCATGCAGGGCTCGAACGCGGACATCATCAAGGTCGCGATGGTGCGCATCCACGAGCGGCTGCGCGAGGAAGGGAGAGGCGCGAAGCTCGTGCTCCAGGTGCACGACGAGCTGCTGCTCGAGGTCCCGGACGCGGAAATCTCAGCCGTCAAGGAGCTCGTGCGCGAGGAGATGGTGGGCGCGTACGACCTCGACCCGCCCCTAGCGGTGGACGTCGGCACCGGCGAGGACTGGGCCGAGGCGAAAAGCTGAGAGTCGGGCTCTCAGATGGCGTTTCGCTGAACGTCGAGGAGGTCGGCGACGGCTTCCCCCTGATCGTGCTCCACGGGGGGCCGGGGCTCGATCACAGAGGCTTCCGCCCGTACCTCGACCCGCTTGGTGACGAGTTCCGCCTGCTCTACGTCGACGAGCGCGGGCAGGGGCTCAGCGAGCGCGTCGAGCCGGCGACGCTGTCGCTCGACGTCTTCGCCCGTGACGTCGATCTGCTCGCCGAGGCGCTCGGGCTGGAACGGTTCGCCGTCCTCGGCCACTCGTTCGGCGCGATCATCACCACGAAACACGCGATCGAGATCGGCACCGCCGCCGCGTACGTGATCTCGGGCGGCGGCGACTCGAGTGCGGCGCTCGAGGCTGACGTCGGCGCGTCGCTCGAGGCGATGGGCGAGGCCGGAGAGCCGATCAAGGGCAGCTGGGAGCTCGAGAAGACGGTCGCGACCGAGGATGAGCTCAAGGAGCTCCTGCGCGTGCAGATGCCGTTCCATTTCGCCGGCGCCCCGCCGCCCGGCTTCGCGGAGGACACAGTCGGCACGCCGGACGTGCTCCGCCACTTCGCGAACATCGGCTACGGGGACTTCGACTACGTGCCGGACCTGTACCGGGTCTCGAAACCGACGCTTGTGATCGTCGGCGAGGAGGATCGAGTGACAACCCCGCGCGCCGCCAGAGTGCTACACGCCGGTATCGCCGGCAGCCGGCTGATCGTCCTCCCGGGGGTCGGCCACATGAGCTTCGTGGAGACGCCCGACCCGTACATCGAGGCCGTGACGACGTTTCTCCGCGAGGCAGCCGGCTGATGTGGCGGCTCCGTCTTCTCTTCGAGCGGGTCGGCTGGAAGCCGTTCGCGATCGGCGCGGGAGTCGTGGTGCTCGTCGCCGTCGCAGCGGGTGGTGCGATCGCACTGCTCGGAGGAGGCGACGACAAGTCCTCGACACCGACCACGTCCGCGGTTGAGGAGCGCACGAACGTCTACTACCTGCGCGCGATCGCGCCCGAGACACACGTCCAAGGCTGCTCGATGAGCATCCGCTTCATCTGGAAGCCGGACTACCACGCGATCCAGTACCTGGGCGCGACCGCGATCATCACGGTGACCGGAACGGACATTGGTGGCTCGTACAGACAGAAGTTCACGCGCAAGGGCCTCGCCCTCGACGTCGGCCCGGTCAACCTCCACGGCGGCTACAAGCTCTGGTCGGCGAAAGTGACCGCAATGGACGGCGATCCGCCCGGAAACGACACGACCGTCCAGACCGCTCCGCCGACCGATTCGAACTGCACGTAGGGCCACAGGCGCGCGTTTCCGAGCATCGTTCTTCCAGGGCTATACTGCGCGGCTCCACATGACCAACGACACTGTTGATACGAACACCACGACGACTCTGACCGAGGCCGACGTCTGGACGACGGGCCCCAACGGAGAGCAGATCCCGAACTACGAGGCGACCTTCCCGACGATCAACGAGGGTGAGGTTGTGCACGGAAAGGTCGTCCGTGTCGACAAGGACGAGGTCCTCGTCGACATCGGCTACAAGTCCGAGGGCGTGATCCCGGTCGCGGAGCTTTCGATCAGGCGCTCCGTGAACCCCGAGGACGAGGTCAAGCTCGGCGACGAGGTCGACGCGCTCGTGCTGACGAAGGAGGACGCCGACGGCCGGCTCATCCTGTCCAAGAAGCGCGCCCGCTTCGAGATCGCGTGGAAAGCGATCGAAGCGGCAGCCGAGAGCGGCGAGGCCGTCACCGGCAAGGTGATCGAGGTCGTCAAGGGTGGGCTGATTCTCGACCTCGGCGTTCGCGGCTTCCTCCCCGCGTCGCTCGTCGACATCCGCCGTGTCCAAGACCTCGACGAGTTCCTCGGCCAGGAGCTTCGCTGCAAGGTGATCGAGCTCAACCGCTCGCGGAACAACGTGGTGCTCTCGCGCCGCGCCGTCCTCGAGGACGAGCGCAAGGAGATGCGCCAGGCGATTCTCGACCGACTTTCGCCCGGCGACGTCGTGCACGGCCAGATCTCGAACATCGTCGACTTCGGCGCCTTCGTCGACCTCGACGGTATGGACGGTCTGATCCACATCTCCGAGCTCTCGTGGAGCCACGTCAACCACCCGTCGGAGGTGCTCGAGATCGGCCAGGACGTCGAGGTGAAGGTGCTCGACATCGACCGCGACCGCCAGCGGATCTCGCTCGGCCTCAAGCAGACCCAGTCGGATCCGTGGCAGCAGGTCGTCGAGGCGTACAACGAGAACGACGTCGTGCAGGGCAAGGTGACGAAGGTCGTCACCTTCGGCGCGTTCGTCGAGATCATGCCCGGGGTCGAGGGGCTCGTGCACATCTCGGAGCTGGCACAGCACCACGTCGAGAACCCGCGCGAGGTCGTCTCCCAGGGCGATGTCGTGAACGTGAAGATCATCGAGGTCGACGCGGACCGTCGGCGGCTCTCGCTCTCGCTGAAACGGGTCGACGACAGCGACGACGTCCAGCCGCGCGCCGACGGGCAGCCGCTCGAGACGCCCGCGCCGCCGCAGATCGACCTCTCCGAGGACGTGTTTCCTGAAGGCGAACCGGCAGTCGAGGAGCGAACCGGCGAAGAAGCAACCGCAGAGGCGGCGGCGGAGACACCGGTCGCCGAGTCAACGCCGGACATTCCGGCCGCTGAGCCCGAGGAAGGGTCCTCCGAGACCGAGGACAGCGACGCGAGCATCGAGGCGGACGCCGTCGATCCGACACACCAGGGGCCGGGCGATTCCGAGGGCCACGCCCCATATGCCCCCGACGAGGCTGAGGAGCCCAAAGAAGACCAAAGCTAGGCCGCTGGCTGTCGCGATCACCGGCGGCATCGGAGCGGGCAAGAGCGAGGCGCTGGCCGCGTTCGCACGCCACGGCGCGGCGACGATCTCGAGCGACGACGTCGTCCACGAGCTATACGACGATCCTGAGGTGCAGTCGGCGCTCGCCGAGCGCTTCGGCACGAGCGACCGCCGGGCCGTCAGCCAGCAGGCCGTCGGCGATCACGGCGCGCTGGTCTGGCTCGAAGGGCTCCTGCATCCGCGGGTGATCGAGCGGACCGAGGCCTGGCGCGACGAGCTCGCCCAGCTTCCAGATCCGCCGGCTCTCGCTGTCAACGAGGTACCTCTTCTCTTCGAAGCCGGAGCCGAGGGCCGCTTCGACGCCGTCGTCGTGATCACCGCTCCGCGCGAGCTTCGGGCCGATCGGGCCGGCGACCGGCTGGACGAGCGCGAGCAGCGCCTGATCCCGGACGAAGAGAAGGTGAGCCGAGCAGACTTCGCATACGTCAACGATGGATCGCTCGACGAGCTCGACGCGTTCGTGGCCGACGTCGTTCGTAGGCTCACGTCGTGAGACGAGTCGTCCCGATTGCAATCCTCGTCCTGGCCATCGCGGTCGGCTTCGTCTTTTTCTGGAACCACCAACCGACCTGGTTCGAACGCATCCGCTACCCGCTCCACTACGAGCAGATCGTCCGGGGCCACGCGAAGAACTACGACCTCGACCCGGCCTTGCTCGCGGCGGTCATCTACCAGGAGAGCAAGTTCCACGCCGACGCGAAGTCGAGCTCGGGGGCGATCGGGCTCATGCAGCTGCGTCCCGACACCGCCGAGGGCATCGCGATCCGCACCGGCGGCACGCGCTTCCACGTCTCCGACCTCTACAACCCGGAGATCAACGTGCGGTACGGCTCGTGGTACCTGCGCCATCTGCTCGACAGGTACGGAGACGAGAAGACGGCCCTCGCCGCGTACAACGCCGGCCAGCACAACGTCGACGAGTGGCGAGCCGAAGGCAAGGGAATCCAGTTCTCGGAGACGCGGGCCTACGTCGATCGCGTCGAGCACTTGAAGGGCATCTACGCCCGCGCGTACGGTCTCTAGACCGACGCCAGGAGCTCGTCGAACCAGGCCTCGCCGATGACGATGCCCTTGCGCTCGCGGAGGCTGCGGGCCTGCTCCAGGAGCTGCCTCGCCTCTTGCTCATGGCCGGCGGCTTTCTGCACTTCGGCGGCACTGATACAGAGCAGGATCCGGTCGAGGAAGCGGCGGGGTGCGAGAAGACGGACGCTTTCTTCGGCAAGCTCGAGCGCTGCATCATTCTGTCCGCGCCCGGCCAGGATGCGCGCCTGGGCCGCGCGCCACAGGCACTGGGTCGCGAGATCGTCGTCGGCGCCGAGCGCCCTCGCCTCCTCGACGAACGGCTCGGCCTCGCCGTACCGACCCTGTGCGGCGATGGCGAGGGCGGCAATTGCGCTCACGGTGGAGAGGTAGCCGGTCTCACCAAAGGCGCTGAGGGCATCGCGCCCGGGAAGGGCCACTTGTTCGGCCTCTTCAACGCGACCCGCGAGAAGTGACACGGTCGCCTTGCTCATTGAGTACGAGTGAGCGTGGACCAGATCTCCGAGCTCCATCAGCATGGCCTCGCCTTCCTTGACATCGGCGAGACCCTCTTCCTCCCGCCCCGCCAGGCGTTTGAGGAGGCCTGCGATGAGAAGCAGTTGGCTGGTTTCAGGGCCGGCATTGGGCCGATCGAGGAGCCTGGCGCAGAGTCGAAGTCCCTCCTCGACGGGGCGGTCGTACCAAAACGCGTCGATGCAGAGCCAACCGATGCAGGCCGCCTCTAGTCGGGGATTGCCCAGTTCGTGCGCAATACGGGCGCCCTGCTCCAAGACCTCGCTCGGATCGTCGTCCGTCCAGCTGACGTGCTGCCCGAGGAGGAAGAGCACCTCGCCCAGGGCGGCCTCGTCGCCTCGTGCCTCGAGCTCTTCGGCGAGTCGGTGGAGAGTTTCCCGCCCTTCGTCCATCGTGCCGCCGCGCATGGTCCGAAGTGCCGCCTTCCTCGCTTCAATCAGCGCGCCTACCCCGCGATCGTCGGCCAGGTTCGCCGCGACCAGGCCGTCGTCGTACGCAGTTTCAGCCTCGTCGAGGTCGCCACGCTCGTGCAGCGATTGCCCGAGATTCAAGAGCAGGCGGGGTTGCATCTCGTGCGTCTCGGGAAGAAGGGTGAGCGCCCGCTCGCTGAGCCCGATCGTGGCCGCCACGTCTGACCGCCGCATCGCGCGGCTGGCCGCTCTTCCCAGTCGCTCGCCCGCGCGTAGGGCGAGCCGTTCGGCCTCGGCGTCGACCGGAGCCAGCTCAGCGCGATAGCGGAACGACTGCTCGAGGT
Organism: Actinomycetota bacterium; assembly: GCA_046734155.1. GTDB lineage: Bacteria > Actinomycetota > Thermoleophilia > Gaiellales > Gaiellaceae > VAXT01. Next base: position 9,192 of record JBKPQP010000227.1, read on the forward strand.
GATAGCCGACGATCTCGTCCTGCTCGGCGAGATTCTCGGAGCCCATCTGGTTGAGCCAGTCCGCGAAGCGCTCGTGCAACTCGGCCCGAAGCTCTTTCGGCATCGCCTCGTACGCCGCGTCGCGAATCAGGAGGTGCCGGAAGCGGAAGGCGTCCTCGCCGGGTAGATCGGTCCTGTCGGGCCGGATCAGCTCTTTCCGCACAAGGTTCTGCAGGTGGTTCCACACGGACTCGCGCAGCTGTTCCGTCGAGAGCTCGGCGACGGCTCCGCGGTGGAAAACCTTGCCCTCGACGGAGCCTCGCTCGATGACGGCGCGCTCGTCTCGGCCCAGCCGATCGAGCCGCGCCGCGAGAAGCGCGTGGATGGTGGGCGGGACCGTGATCTGCGACAGGTCATCGGCAGCAATCCAGTTGCCGTCGCTTCGCGTCAGAAGGCCGTCGTCGATCAGCATGCCGAGCATCTCCTCGACGAAGAGAGGATTTCCCTCGGCCGCGCTCATGATCCGGTTTCGGACGTCCTCGTCCAATTGAGCCCGTCCGAGGAGATTCGCCACGAGCTGTGCCGATTCGCCGTCGTTCAGTCGCTCGAGGAGCACGGAGGTGGCATTGAACTTGCCGCCGCTCCAGCTCGGACGCTCGTCGAGGAACTCGGGGCGGGCGATGCAGATGAGCAGGATCGGCGCGTCGTGCGACCACTCGGCCAGGTGCTCGACGAGGTCGAGGAACGTCGTCTCGGCCCACTGCAGGTCGTCGAACAGGACGACCAACGGCTGAGTCCGGCCCTCCGCCTCGAAGAGTCGACGGACGGCCCAGGCGGTCTCGTCGCTCGGGCCCGGAGTTCCCCCGAGGTCGACTGCGGCCGCGACCCGCTCTGTGATGAGGCGCGCTTCGTCCCCCTCGAGAGCGCCTTCGATGCGGGCCAGTGGATCGTCGCCGTAGCGTTCGCGGAGAGCTTCGGCCAGAGGCCAGTAGGTGATGCCTTCGCCGTACGGCAGGCAACGGCCTCGCATGATCGTGGCCTCGTCGCCGACCCCGGCCAGGAACTCGCTGACGAGCCTCGACTTGCCGACACCCGCGGCGCCGAGAAGCGTGAACAGATGACATGTGCGCTCGCCCACTGCCCGCTGATACGCCTGCTCGAGGGCAGCCAGCTCCCGTTCGCGGCCGACCATCGGCGAGTCGAGCCGCCGCGCGCGGCCGGGCACGTCTTCTTGCAGGCTGAGGAGCCGGTAGGCGCCGACCGGCCCGCTCTTGCCCTTGAGCCCCTGCGGCTCGACCTCCGCGATCTCGACGGCGTCGCGCACGAGCCGATACGTCGGCTCGCCGAGCAGGATCTCGCCGGGCGGCGCGGCCTCCTCGAACCGCTTGGCGACGTTGACCGCGTCCCCGGTCGCAAAGCGCTGCCCGCCGCCGGCGTCGCCGGCGACGACCTCGCCGGTATTGACGCCGGTCCGGACCGCGATCGTCACGCCCCAGTCTCGCGCGAGCTCCTCGTTGAGCGCCGACAGCCGTTCGCGCATCTCCATCGAAGCGCGAACTGCCCTCAGCGCATCGTCCTCGTGGACGACCGGAATCCCAAAAACGGCCATCACGGCGTCACCGATGAACTTCTCGACGATTCCCTCGTGGCGCTCGACGACGGACTGCATCTCGTCGAAGTAGCGGCCCATGACGCGTCTCAGTGATTCCGGGTCGAGCTGCTCGCCGAGCGCAGTCGATCCCGTGACGTCCGAAAACACCACCGTCACCGTCTTTCGCACCTCGCGGGCCGCCTCTTCGGCGGCGAGTGGGGCACCGCAGGCGCCGCAGTACGCGAAGCCCTCTGGGTTCTCCTGACCGCAGCGGGCGCACATAACCATGCGGTTGAGTCTAATTTTTCGCGGCATGATGTCTCAATGATGCGCAAAAGACACTTGACAGACGCCTTCGTGATGTCATAATGACGCCATGGAGATGGCACGGTTCGTCGATTCGCTCGCAACAGACGTGGCCGCAGTGGCCGCCGTCGGCGACGAGCAGACGCGTGCCGCGGCTGAGCGAGTGCTGCAGGCGATCCGGGGATCAGCGGGCCTGCGCCTGCTCGACGCTCTCGGCGAGGCCGCGCTCGAAGTCAGCGCGCAGCTGCCGGAGGGGCACATCGAGGTGCGCCTCGTCGGCCAGGACCCGGCGCTCGTGTACGTCGGCGAGGAGGCAGCCCCTCCGGAGCCGGCGGCCGACGACGGACTGACCTCGCGGATCACGCTCCGTCTCCCAGAGTCGCTCAAGGCCTCGATCGAGGCAGATGCGGCCCGCGAAGGAATTTCCGTGAACAGCCTGATCGTCCGCGCCCTCTCGCGGGGCGCGGGCGGTCGGGTCCAGCGATCCGGCAAGCGGCTCCGAGGCTACGGCCAGAGCTGAGAAGGAGGGAGAGTCAGATGGCGACCAAGTTCT
>JBKPQP010000228.1:0-10290 GCA_046734155.1 Actinomycetota bacterium
CGTCATCGGCATGGCCCTCTCGCCGACCGGAAACGACGACGCCGGATCGCATTCGCCCGGCGCGTTCATCCGTGCGCTGGGGGTTGCCTACCGGGCGAGCGGACGCGATCGGCCGCTCCTCGACACAGTCGGACACCACGCCTACGGCTTGACGGCGGCCGAACGGCCCTGGCGCAAGCACATCGTGTCCAAGGTCATCTCGCAGGGCGACTGGAACAAGCTGATGTACAACCTCTGGCTCGCGTTCGACGGAACGGCGCAACCGATACCGGGCGTGGGCGGCGTCGGCATCTGGTACATGGAAGGCGGTTCGCAGACCGCGATCGATGCCGGCAAGGAGGCCGCGTACTCGGGCACGGAGAACGTGGCCGTCATCCCCGACTACGCCGGCGGCGAGCCCGACTCGCCTCCACCTCCGGAGACGAGCGATGCGCCGGACCAGTACACGCAGGTTCGCGACAGCATCCGTCTCGCCGCCTGTCAGCAATACGTCGGCGCCTACTTCAACTTCCTGCTTTTCGACGAGTCCCGGCTAGCCGGATGGCAATCGGGCGCCTTCTGGGCCGACCGCACGCCCAAGGACTCGCTGGCCGGCTTCCGGGAGGCGATCACGGAGGCGAATAACACCACGGTCGACTGCGACGCTCTGAAGGGCGGCCACCCGAGTGCGGACTTCATGCCGCCTTCGATACCCACCGACCTAGCCGCATTCGCGTGGCCGGACCCGCTCCGCGTCGAGCTCACGTGGAGCCCGAGCACCGATGCAGCGAGTTCGATCAGCTACCGCGTCTACAGGAACGGCGCCCAAGTCGCGACGACCTCGGCGACGGCGTGGACGAACACGGGCGTCGCTGCGGCGACGACGTACACGTACACCGTGCGCGCGATCGACTCCGCCGGGAATCTCAGCGGCGCGTCGCCGGCCGCAACCGTGACGACGCCACCCGCTCCACCGCCACCTCCTCCACCGCCACCACCTGCGCCACCACCTCCACCTCCGCCGCCACCACCACCACCACCACCTCCACCACCACACCCCGACCGCTGCGTGACCCCGCGAGTGCTCGGGCTAGGGCTTGCTGCCGCGAAGCGGAAGCTCGCGCGCGTCAACTGCCGTGCCGGGAAGGTCAGCCGCGCCTCCTCGAAGAGGGTCAAGAAGGGCCGGGTGATCTCGCAGAAGCCGAGGTTCGGAGTGGTGCTGCGAGGCGGCGGCAAGGTCAACCTCGTCGTCAGTCGGGGGCGCGAGCACTAACTCACTTCCGGACCGAGAGTGGACACTTGAGGCGGTGCCGGTTCGACGCTCGGTAGAAACGTGCAGCGATCCGCATCGTCACCGAGGAGGAGCAATGAGAGGCCACGTCCGCAAACGCGGCAACACGTGGACAGTCGTCTACGACGAGGGCCGCGACGAAGAGGGGAAGCGCGCTCAGAAGTGGAAGAGCGGATTCGCGACGAGGCGCGAGGCGCAGACGTTCCTGACGCGGATCCTCAGCAGCCTCGGTGACGGCTCCTACGTGCAGCCGAGCAAGGTCACCGTGCGCGAGTACCTGGTCGACGAGTGGCTCCCGGCGATCGCGGGCACCGTGCGCCCCCTGACGCTGACGCAGTACACGTCGATCGTGAAGAGGCGGATCGTCCCGCGGATCGGCGGGCTGCGGCTACAGGGCGTGAGCGGCGCGCACCTGAACGGGCTCTATCGTGAGCTCCAGGACGGCGACGACGACAGCCCCGGCCTCTCCCCCGCCTCGCTGCGCCTGACACACGCCGTGCTCTCGCGAGCGCTCAGAGACGCGGTCCGCTGGGGGAAGCTCGTGCGCAACCCGGTCGCGGCGGCCGACCCACCGGCGCCGCCCGAGAGTCGCGCCAGCGCGTGGACGGCGAAGGAACTCAGCCGCTTCCTCGAGCACGTCGAGGGTGATCGTCTCTTCGCGCTCTGGCGCCTGGCCGGGACGACCGGGATGCGCCGCGGTGAACTGCTTGGCCTCACCTGGCAGTTGCTCGACCTCGACGGAGGCACGCTCCGCGTCGAGCAGCAGCTCGTTCCGACGAGGGGCGGGGTCACGTTCGGGCCGCCGAAGTCGAAGCGCTCACGGCGCACGATTGCTCGACGTGGAGACGGTCGAGGCGCTCAGGGCTCACCGTGAGGCGCAGTTGCTCGAGCGCGCGTTCGCCGGCGAAGCGTACGTCGACCATGACCTCGTCTTCGCCGACGAGATCGGGAATCCGATCTACCCCCAGCGCCTCGGCGAGGCGTTCACGCGTCTCCGGAAGGCGGCCGGGCTGACGACGGGGACGCTCCACATCACGAGGCATACGCATGCGACGCTCGCGCTGACGAACGGCGTCCCGCTCCACGTCGTCGCCGCTCGACTCGGCGACCGGCCCGAGACGATCTTGCGGACCTACGCGCACTTGCTCCCGCAGTCGGACGTCGAGGCAGCCGAACAGGTGGCGGCGCTGATCGCCTGACGGGTCGGTTACTTCGGTTCGTCCGAGCCGGCCGCGGCGTTGCGGAAGAACCCCGGTCGCGCAGCAGGTTTCGATCGCCGGGGCGCCGGATACGCAGTACGCACAAAAAAGGCCGTGCGGACTGGGAGGTCCGCTCGCCGATCAGAAAGGGGAGCCCGATGTCAAGCGCAACAGACGCCGGCACGCGAATGGAAGCTGCGGGCGAGGAGGTGGCCGGCGCACACGACGAGACGAGATGGGCGTTGCTGACGACGGAGTTCTGGGCGATGCTGATCGGGGCCGCCGTCCTGCTCATCGCAGCAGCGGCGTCCGACAGCTTTGACGACAACCGCGCATGGACGCTCGTCACGATTGTCGTCGCGGCCTACATCCTCAGCCGCGGCGTCGCCAAGGCCGGGACGGCGCACGTCCCGTTTCTGCGCAGAGGGCGCCGTATCTGACGCACCTACTCGCGGACTGCGCGTAAACGGCGGCGCCGGTTCGGCATGACGGATCGGCGCCGCCGTCCACCGATCGCGGTTAGCACCTCGTTAGCAAGCGGGCCGCAAACCCGTATGGCCACGCGCGGAAGCTAGAAGAGCTGGTTCTCGCCGCCGAAGATCGCCGAGACGGAGTCGTCGGCGAAGACGTTCATGATCGTCTCGGCGAGGAGGCGCGAAACGGTCAGTACCGTGACGTTCTCCGGCTTCCGGATCGGATCGACCGGCACGGTGTCGGTGATGACGAGCCCGGTGATTCCCGCTGCCGCCACACGGGCAAGGGTGTCGGCATCGAGCAGCGAGTGCGTCACGAACATCCAGACGTCCTTGGCGCCGTGCTCGAGGAGCACCTTCGCGCCGGCGATCTGCGTTCCGCCGGTCGTCGTCACATCGTCGCCAACCACGGCGATCTTGCCGCGCACACGTCCCGTCACCTCGACGATTCCGACCTGTTCGTGCGCCGGCCGCGTCTTGTGCATGATCGCGAAGTCGGCCCCGATCATCTCCGAGAACTTGAGCGCATGCTTCGCGCGCCCCGCGTCAGGGGCGACCGAGACGACACCTTCGCCGGTGAGCCCGAGATCGCGGAAGTGCTTCGCAAACAGCGGCAGCGCTGTCATGTGGTCGACCGGGATCGTGAAAAAGCCCTGGATCTGCCCGGCGTGGAGGTCCATCGTCAGCACACGGTCGGCGCCGGCAAGCTGGAGCATGTCGGCGACGAGCCGGCCGGAGATCGGCTCGCGCGGCTTCGCCTTGCGGTCCTGGCGCGAGTAGGGGAACCACGGTATGACGGCAGTGATGCGCTTCGCGGACGCGAGCTTGGCCGCCTGGATCATCAGGAGGAGCTCCATCAGGTTGCGATCGACCGGCTCGGAGCCCGTCTGCACGATGAACACGTCCGCGCCGCGGATCGATTCCATGTAACGCACGTACGTCTCGTCGTTCGCGAACGTGCTCAGCTCGACGTCACCCAGCTCGACGCCGAGCTGCTCGGCTATGCGCTGCGCGAGCTCCGGGTGCGAGCGCCCGGTGAAGACCATGAGCCGCTTGAGTGGCCCACGCTCGATGAAGTGCCCGGGCACGGGCTCGGCACGAGGCTCGGCCGACGCGAAGCCGGGCAGCGCCGTGAGCTCAACGCTTTCGATCGCCATATCCCTCCTTGTTGACCTGCCGGCTTCGGGCGACGGCGAGCGCTCCGGGCGGGACGCTCTTCGTGACGACCGAGCCCGCAGCGACCCAAGCGTTGTCGCCAATCGTGACAGGAGCAACGAACACATTGTCGCTGCCCGTGTGGACGTTGCGGCCGATCTCCGTCCGGAACTTGCCCGGGCCCATCTCCGGCCGGTAGTTGGCCGTGATCGCGCCCGCACCGATGTTCGTCCCTTCGCCCACGTCGGCATCGCCGATGTAGGACAGGTGAGGGACCTTCGCGCTGACGCCTATGCGCGAGTTCTTGATCTCCACGAATGTGCCCGCCTTCGCTCCGGCTTCGAGGTGGGTTCCGGGGCGAAGGTAACAGAATGGGCCGACGGCCGCATCGGGGCCGATCTCCGCGTCGACGACGACGGCATGCGGGCCGACGACGGCGCCTGCCGCGATCTTCGACTTGCCACGAACGACGGTGAACGGCTGGATCTCCGCATCCGGCTCGATCTCGACGTCGGGCTCGATCCAGGTCGTCTGCGGATCGACGATCGTGACCCCGGCGAGCATGTGCTCCTCGTTGATGCGATCCCGCAGCGCGGCGGCCGCTGCGGCGAGCTCCGCGCGGGTGTTCACGCCCTCGGCCTCGACCGGATCGGGTGCGACGTACGCGGCGACATGGTCGCCATTCTCAACCAGCGCGCGGACCGCGTCGGTCAGGTACAGCTCCCCTTGCTCGTTCGCGGTGTCGAGTTCTTCGAGCGCAGGCCAGACAAGATCGGCGGCGAAGACGTAGATCGAGGAGTTGACCTCGTCGACCGCGAGCTCGGCCGGTGACGCGTCGCCGGCCTCGACGATCGCCCGGACGGAGCCGTCGCGGTCTCTGATCACGCGGCCGTATTCGCGGGGGTCCTGCGGGCGGAACGAGAGGATCGTGGCCGCGGCGCTTTCTCGGCGGTGGGTCGCCAGGAGGTCACGTAGGACCTGCGCGCTGATCACGGGTGCGTCGCCGCTGAGCACGAAGAGGTCGGCGGCCGCGCCGTCAAGCGCCGGACGAGCTGCGGCGAGCGCATCACCCGTGCCCCGAGGCTCGGCCTGGACCGCCGTCCGAACCCCATCGAACTGGCTTGCACCCTCTGGCGACGTGACGACCACGAGTGGCTCGGCGTCGACCGCCCGCGCGGCTTCGACCACCCAGTCGACCATGCGCCGCCCCAAGAGGCGGTGGAAATGCTTGGGCGTGTCCGACTTCATCCGCGTGCCGAGACCGCCGGCGAGCACGACTGCCGCTGGTTGCTGGTTCATGGGACACAAAGTTCTGGGGCGCCAGGATTCGAACCTGGGATCACGGGACCAAAACCCGTTGCCTTACCACTTGGCTACGCCCCAACAGGGGTCCGAAGTCTAGCTCCGGGTCGTGAAGAGGAGAATGAGCGCCAAAGCGGCGAGAATCCCGACTGCCACGAACGCGAGTGTGCCGACGACGATCACGAGGATCGGGATCAGCATCACGAACGCCTGCGAAACGGCCGCGATCCAGGCAACGTCGCGGACCGGACCCGGGCGGAGACGATGTCCGAGCCAGAAGAAGACGACGACCACGGCGACCGCAATCGCGAGCGTGAGCAGCCTCGGGATCGCGTGGACGATGAGGAGCAGTCCCTCGATGACCGCGATCCAGACCGCGATCGCGACTCGACGCTCGCGAAGCCACCGGCCGAAGCGGCTCTGACGATGCTCGATCACGCCTGGTTCAAGCACGCAGCAAAGCTACCAAGCGGGTGCGGTGAGCCAGGTGGCGCACCGTTCGGCGAAGCGCTCGCGCACGCGGGACGCCTGGTCACGGTCGGCGAAGAGCCCGTACACCGTGGGCCCCGCTCCCGAGACGTCTGCGCGGAAGGCGCCGGCGTCTGCGAGCTCCTGAGCGAGCGGCGAGGTGGCGAGGTCGTTCGGCGGCAGCGCGGCGAGGTCGCGAGCCTCCAGGGCGGCGAGGAGCTGGGTGCGCCGCTCGTCGAAGCTGCGGTCGCCGGTGAACGCCGCGTAGACGTCCGCCGTCGAGGACTTCGAGGCGCCATCCGGGAGCAGGAGTAGCACCGCGTAGTGCTGCGGCAAGTCGACCGGCTCGAGATCCGAGCCGTCGCCCGTGCCGAGCTGGGTGCCTCCGGCCAGGAAGAACGGGACGTCGGCGCCGAGGGCTGCGGCGATCTCGTGCAAGCGCTCCTGGTCGAGCGGGGACGACAGTCCTGCGTTCGCGAGCCGGAGCGCTGCCGCCGCGTCGGAACTGCCTCCACCGAGGCCTGCCGCGACCGGGATACGCTTTTGAATCTGCACCGACCAGTTGGGCTCGATGCCGGCCGCGCTCGCGAGCCCGCGGAGCGCGTCGCCGACGAGCGTGTCCTCCGGGAAGCCCGCGATCTCGAGTCTCGTGCCCCGCTCGAGCGAGATCCGGTCCGCCACACCGACGGCCTGGAGCACAGTTGCGACCTCGTGCTTCCCGTCCGGCCGCTTCGGCCCGACGACGAGCGCGAGGTTGATCTTGGCCGGCGCGTGGAGCGACTTCATCGCAACGCGGTCGTGAGCGCGACGAACTCGTTCGGCTCGAGCGCCTCTGCGCGGACGTTGGGCTCCCGGGCGATCGCCGCGAGCGCCTCGACCGCGCGCCGACGTGAGGCGAGCCCGGCGAGCTCGAGCGAGTTCGGCAGCGTCTTGCGCCGGTGGGCGAAGGCCGCCTCGACCACGGCCTTGATCCCGGCGAAGTCCTCAGGGAGAGGGGTTCGCCGAAACGCGACCAGCGCTGAGTCGACATTTGGTTGCGGCCGAAAGACCGTGCGGGAGACCGGATGGAACCCTGTGCGCTCCGTCGCGAGCTGCACGAGCACCGAGACGGCGCCGTACGCCTTCGCTCCAGGCCGCGCGAAGAGGCGGTCGGCGACCTCGCGCTGCACCATCACCGTCCAGTGGCCCACGCTCGGGAGGCCGTCGAGGCTCTCCACGATCAGTGGCGTCGCGATGTTATAGGGGAGGTTCGAGACGAACTTCGTCGGTGCGGGATCCAGTGAAGCGAGATCGAGGCGAAGCGCGTCGCCGAAAGTGAGGTCGACGTTCTCGTAGCCGCGCAAGCGTTCTGCGAGATGCGGCTCGAGCGTGCGGTCGAGCTCCACGGCTTGAACGCGTGCCACACGCTCGGCTAGGTAGGAGGTGAGAACGCCCAGGCCCGGGCCGACTTCGAGGACGACGTCGCCCGCGTCGAGCTCCGCCAGGCGCCCGATGACCCGCAGGATGTTCTCGTCGACCAGGAAGTGCTGTCCGAGCTCGCGGTTCGGCGCGACCGGCAGCTTCATGGAAGCGAGAAGGCGGCCGCCGCGTTCGTGGCGATCTGCGCCCCGAGGTCTGCCGAGTCCACACCGCGCACCTTGGCCAGCTCCTCGAGGGTGAGCACGACGTTCGCCGGCTCGTTCGGGCGGCCGCGGCGGGCCTGCGGCGCAAGGTAGGGGCTGTCCGTCTCGGCGAGGATCCGCTCGTCAGCGACCTGCGCGGCGGCGGCCCGCAGGTCAGAAGCCTTGGGGTACGTGACGTTGCCTGCGAACGAGACGTAGTAGCCGCGCTCGAGCACCGTCTCCAGCAGGCCCGGAGACGAAAAGCAGTGCATGACCACGTTGCCTTCGAAGCCGGCGAGCACGTCGGCGGTGTCCGCATCCGCATCGCGCGTGTGGATGACGACCGCTTTGCCGAGGTCGGCCGCGAGCGCGAGCTGCGCTTCGAAGAGACGACGCTGCCGGTCGCGCGGCGCGCGATCGCGGAAGTAGTCGAGGCCGGTCTCCCCCACCGCTACCGCGCGATCGTGCTCCGCGAGGTCACGCAGCTCGTCGACGCGGTTCGCCTCCGCGTCGCCCGCCTGATGCGGGTCGATGCCGAGTGCGGCGAAGACCTCCTCGTGCAGCTCCGCGAGCTCGAGCGCCGCGCGGCACGAGTCGATGCCGGTCCCCACGGTCACGATCCGCTCGACGCCCGCCGAGCGCGCGCGCCTGATCAGCGCCGACGGTCGATCCGCACACGCGTCGAGGTGTGCGTGGGTGTCGATCACTCGGACGCGACAGCGGCGCGCGCTTCCATCCGGGCGAGCTCCTCCGGCACGACGACCTCGGGATCAAGCTTCTTGAAGAGCGGCCGCGGCTTCTGAAGCGCCTGGCCAGGTGGCAGCTCACTCGGCGACCAGGTTCCCGTCCACGCTTGGTACTCCCCGGTCAAAACCTCGTGCGGGTCTTCGTCGCCGCCGACCTCGCGGAGCTCGAGCGCCCCTGCAATCGTTCCTTCGTTCCCGAGGAGCTCGTGCACCGCCTGCGACGAGAACGGGAGGAACGGCGCGAAGATCGTCTTCAGGCTGTCGATCGCGCGCAACGCGACGTAGAGCACCGTCCCGGCGCGCTCGCGATCGCTCTCGATCAGCGCCCAAGGGGCCTGGTGGTCGGTGTACCGGTTGACGAGGGTCGCGAGCCTCATCGCCTCGGCGAGCGCAGCCCGGTAGCGCGCAGACTCGATCAGCTCGCCGACGGTCTCGAAGCCCGCGGCGATCCCATCGAGGAGCTCGGTGTCAGCTGCGGTCAGCTCACTGGGCTCGGGGACCGCGCCGAAGTTCTTGTGCGCAGAGCTGAGCGTCCTGTTGACGAGGTTGCCCCAGTTCGCGACGAGCTCGTCGTTGTTGCGGCGCACGAACTCCGACCATGTGAAGTCGGTGTCCTGCGTCTCCGGCCCGGCCGCGGTCAGGAAATACCGGAGCGGATCGGGGTCATAGCGGCTCAAGAAGTCGCCGACCGCGATCGAGACGCCTCGGCTGACGCTGAACTGCTTGCCCTCCATGGTCAAGAACTCGCTCGCGACGATGTCGTCGGGAAGCTCGAGCGGTTTCCCGGCTCCGAGCTCGCCGCCTTCCCCGTACCCGAGCAGGATGCTGGGCCAGATGACCGTGTGGAAGGGGATGTTGTCCTTGCCCATGAAGTAGAGGTGACGCGCCTCGGGATCCTGCCACCAGTCGCGCCACGCTTCCGGCGTCCCGCGGTTCAGCGCCCACTCGACGGCCGCCGAGAGGTAGCCGATGACCGCATCGAACCAGACATAGATCCGCTTGTCGTCCCGCTCCGCGTACTCGGGCGGCACCGGGATCGGCACCCCCCAGTCGAGGTCCCGCGTGATCGGTCTGGGCTTGAGATCCTTGAGCAGCCCGAGAGTGAAGTTGCGGACGTTCGGGCGCCAGTGCTCTTGCCGCTCGACCCACGCCGTGAGCTGCTCGGCGAAAACCGGAAGGTCGAGGAAGAGGTGATTCGTCTCCTTGAAGACGGGCGGGGTCCCGTCGATCTTCGAGCGCGGGTTGATCAGGTCGATCGGGTCGAGCTGGTTCCCGCAGTTGTCGCATTGGTCGCCGCGTGCGAACTCGAAGCCGCAGATCGGGCACGTCCCCTCGATGTAGCGGTCGGGGAGCGTGTGACCGGTGGTGGACGAGAAGGCGCCCATGGTCGTCCGTTCGACGATGTAGCCGTGGTCGTAGACGGTCCGGAACAGGTCCTGCACGACGCGGTAGTGGTTCTTCGTCGTCGTCCGCGTGAACAGGTCGTACGAGAGACCGAGGTCGTGCAGGTCCTTGCGGATGAGGCCGCTGTAGCGATCTGCGGTCTCACGCGGGGACAGACCCTCGCGATCGGCCGCGATCATGACGGGCGTACCGTGCTCGTCGGTGCCGCTGACCATGAGAACCTCGTCGCCCCGCAGCCGGTGATAGCGGGCGGTGATGTCCGACGGAACGCCGAAGCCGGCGACATGTCCCAGATGCCGCGGGCCACTCGCGTAGGGCCACGCGACGGCGACGAGAATGCGCTGTTGTCGACGGTTCGGGAAGGCGTTCCTCCGGGGAGAGCTCGGTCGTCGACATCTTACGGAGGGGAGGTGGCGCGATCGGGAGCCGGACGGTGGCCCGCTGACGACGTCTATCCAGGAGCCCGAGCAGCACGAGAGCAAGGCCGACCAGGCCGAGCCCGAGCAAGAGGAGCCGCCTCGAACGGTGCGCCCGCCCACGGGTGCCCAGGGCCTCGGGCCTGAGCGCAGTGCGCCGAGTAAGCGCGACCGGGGCATCGCTCTGCTCTCGCCGTTCCCGCGCTCGACGCGGATGTGCTCGCCGCCGGGAGCTCGAGGCACGAGCCGATGTGCT
>JBKPQP010000229.1:0-1820 GCA_046734155.1 Actinomycetota bacterium
ACAGGCCGGGCTGTCGTCCTCGAGACCGCGGCGCAGGAGCTCCTCCTTCTGCCGGAACCGGAACTGCCCGACCGCCCTGTAAGCGGCGGCTCGTTCGCGGTAGTCGGTCGACCGCGCCTGCGCCTCGAGCTCGTCCGCCCATGCTGCGCGCAGCTTCGCCAGGTCGCGCTCGTTGCCGCTCTCGGCGAGCGCGTTTGCCTCCACCCCGGCCTCCGCGAGGCTCAAGTCCGGACCACAGCTCCGTCCCCGGACGACGCCGGCCGCTGGGCCGGCCCGACGTAGCGCGCCGACGGCCTGAACAGCCGGCCGGTGCGCTTCTGCTCGAGGATGTGCGCCGACCACCCGGCCACACGCGAGCACGCGAACATCGCAGGCGCAAGCGGCGGCGGTATCTCGGCGACGTCCAGCACGATCGCCGAGTAGTACTCGACGTTCGTCGCCAGCACGCGCTCGGGATGGCGCTCCTGGAGTGCCTTCAGGGCAACCCCTTCGAGCTCCTCCGCGACCTCGACCTGCGGTGACCCGAGCTCCTTGGCCGTCCGCTTGAGGATGCGCGAGCGCGGATCCTCGGCGCGGTAGACGCGGTGGCCGAAGCCCATGATCCGTTTCCCAGACTCGAGCGCCTCGCGCACCCAGCGCTCGGCGTCGCCCATCCGTGCGACCTCTTCGAGCATCGGCTTCACGTACGCCGGAGCGCCGCCGTGCAGCGGCCCGGAGAGCGCACCGACAGCCGACGAAAGGGCAGCGCCGCAGTCGGCGCCGGTCGAGGCGACCACGCGGGCCGTGAACGTCGACGCGTTGAGCCCGTGCTCGGCGGTGCAGATCCAGTAGGTGTCGATCGCCTTGACGTGGCGCGGGTCAGCCTCGCCACGCCAGCGGAGCAGGAACTTCTCGGCCACAGTCTCGCCACGGGCCACGACGTCGTCAGGCGCTGGCTCGCGCCCGTCCGCCTTGGCGGCCGAGCGCGCGACGATCTCCATCATCTGCGCGGAAAGCCGGCCGAGGTCCTCGCGGGCCTGCTCGTCGGAGATCTCGTTCAACTTGCCGAGCTTCCACTCGCCGGAGAGGCGAGCGGTCTCGGCCTGTAGGTCCGCGGGCGCGTTTCCGGTGAGACCTGCCGGCTCGTACGGCTCCGGCGGGGGCATGACCGAGTTGAGGTCGTCGTCCACGAGCAGGCCCCAGACGCGCTCGTACGGGTAGTGGCCGACAAGCTCCTCGATGTCGACACCGCGGTAGCGGAGCGAACCGCCCTCGCGATCGGGCTCCGCGATCTCAGTCTCGACGGCGACGACGCCCTCGAGCCCAGGCTTGAAGTCGTTCACGGCCGGGAAATGTACAGGCCTCCGCTAGAGTCCCGCGCCGTGGCGTACGAGGTAACACTGATCCCCGGTGACGGCACCGGACCCGAGCTGACCGAGGCGACACGCCGGGTCCTCGAGGCGACGGGAGTCACCTTCGAATGGGACGTCCAGGAGGCCGGGGCCGACGTGATGGAGCGGTACGGCGGCAACCCTCTCCCAGAGCATGTGCTCGATTCGATCAAGCGAACCGGTGTCGCGCTGAAGGGGCCGATCACGACCCCCGTCGGTGGCGGCTTCCGCTCCGTGAACGTCACACTGCGGAAGACGCTCGACCTGTACGGCCAGGTGCGGCCGTGCAAGAGCTACCAGGGCGTGCGCTCGCGCTACGAGGACGTCGACCTGATCATCGTGCGCGAGGCGACCGAAGACCTGTACGCGGGTATCGAGTACGAAGAAGGCTCCGGGCACGCGAGCGAGCTCGCCGAATGGATCGCGGCACGCGGCGGGACGGTCCCGCCT
>JBKPQP010000230.1:0-8113 GCA_046734155.1 Actinomycetota bacterium
AGGCAGACGAGTCCATCGCTGCCCCCAAAGGGCACGGACCCCAGACCCTGTGGCTTTTCCCCTGCAAACGGGCTGTTTTCAGGGGACCGCCGGAAGGGACCATGATCGCCATCGTGGACCCCTAGGCAAGCCGACGCCGAGCCAGGGGCGAAGGCCATGCCCCCGTTGTGGCAGTACTTGTCACGTCTGCTAATGGCAGACGAGTCCATTGCTGCCCCCAAAGGAGGCTAATCACTGTCCGTAGGCGGCGCCGAACTTGTTGAAGACGACCGGTCGCTGAGCCCAGACCGCTGCCTCGATACTCGGCGTGTGCGATCGGACGTTGTGGCACATCGTGCAGTTCGAGCGCCGCGACGATAGGCCCCAGACGTCATTGAGCGCCTGCATGGGAGGCGTACCAACCCCGCCGCCGAGCTCGGTAACCGGCCCGGCCCCAGGTGTGCTCTTGAGGGCCGCGAGCAGTGTTGCGAGAGCGACAGCCGCAAGAGCTCCGGCGCGGACAATCGAGGTCGTTCGGCGCCGGAGGAGCTTGTTCTTCTCCGAGCTCAACGGCCCTCCTTTCGGTGTGCGGAAGCGACCGGCTGGAAGAAGTTCGCGTCTACGTAGCGCGCGACCTTGTTGCCGATCGAGGCGCCCTCCATCGTCGAGTTGCGGAAGTGGAGGCCGGCCCAAGTGCGCGCGTCGTAAACCTCCTTGGCGGAGTCGCGGAACCGCTCGTAGCTGCGCGTTGTCCCGGTCACGGCGCTCTCGACCGAGAAGGTGACCTTGTCCGTGTCGAAGAACGCCGCCAGGGCCTTTGTCACCGCCGTCGTTCCGCAACCATGGGCTCCCGGGTACTCGGGATGGTTGACGTTGAGGAGTGGCGCCCAGGCCGGATCGGCCTCCGTCGCGGGGTTGCCGTCGGTGTCCGCACGCCGGATCGCGTAGACCGGCCGCCAGACGAGGTAGTGGTACTTGCCGTCGAAGCACGCGAGCAGCGCGTCGGCCGTGGCCACTTGCGCTAGTGCGAGAATTCGCGCGCTCTCCGCGAGGCCCAGTCCCGCCGCAAGGGCGAGGGCCCGCTCGGCGCGGGGCCATTGCCGGGCGCTGTTGTCCGACCAAAACAGCGCCGTTTGGGT
Organism: Actinomycetota bacterium; assembly: GCA_046734155.1. GTDB lineage: Bacteria > Actinomycetota > Thermoleophilia > Gaiellales > Gaiellaceae > VAXT01. The sequence continues at coordinate 1,119 of JBKPQP010000230.1, forward strand.
TTGCTCGGGCGTGCGGACGGCGCTGTCGACCCGACCGTAGGCCTTGACCTCGTTGAAGTCCTCGGCGTACTCGGCGCTCGTCAGCCGGTTCGGGCCGTCGGGCCGGAACTGGTCGTTCGAGGTAAGCGTCAGCGGCGTTACCTCTGCCAGCCTGATATCGACGGGCTTGGTTCCCGCCGGGTAGGGCTCGAACACGCCCGGCCCCGGCGGCGGCTGTTGCCAGTTAGGGTCGCTGTTTAGGCCGTCGCCGCTCCGCCAGTCGACGATCGCATCCCCGACCTGCGCGCCGACCGCGATGCCGTTGTCCTTCGCCGACCCGTCCGGGAGCGCGGCCAGGTACGCGTCGTACTGGGCCTCGACGCTCGAGGCCTGATCGGGCACGTGATCGACCAGTACTAAGCAGGCGGCTGTAGCGATCGCAGCCGCCGTCGAGGCCGGCCGGGTCACCGACGGCGACGTAACGAAGGGCTGGTAGCCGCCCTCGATCGCGACCGTGGCGTCGTAGATCGCCGCCTGGACGATCCCCTCGTGCACGAGCGAGCTTCCGACAGGCCGCGGCGGCGCGCCCTGCGGAGGAGGGGTCGTGACCGCGTTCTGCGCGATCAGGTTCCAGTCGGTGACCGCGTTGCCTATCGCCCCTGGCGACGCCGCGCTTGGTTCGCAGGCCTGCGCTTCCGTAGCTCTTGCCGACGCTCCCGACGTGAGCTCGACGGTCGCCGCAGCAACGGCCACGGCGACGGCGAGCACGCCCGCGCTTGCCCATCTCCAGAGCAAAGACGGAGACGAAGTCTTCACGCCCTTTCACCTCCTTGGTAGTCAAGTTTTGCCAGCTGTCTAGGAGGCGTGAGAAACCCTGTTACCGTTGTAACAGCCGCAACTCGTGTGCTCAGGAGGACTCAGATTTGCCAGTCGGCCGGCGCGCGTGGGTCGGGGGCGTACGAGCAGAACGTCCCCGTGTGGATCGTGCGTTCGAGATGCTCCCCAAGCGCCGGACTGTGCTCGTGGATGCGTGCGAGGGCCGAGCGGATCGCCCGCGTTACGCTTACGCGCGCTCGCTCGGCGGGTGACCCCATTCGGCGGTCGCGGCCGCCGAGACCGATAGCGCCGACGAGCTCGCCAACGAGGAAGTCTCGTTCCTCTTGCGCGCGCGCCAACCGCTCCGGGTCGCCGAACGCCTGCGCTTCGTCCAGTTCGTCCTCCAGTTCTTCCAACCGGCGGCGGTACTCCGCCTTCGCTTGCGCGTCGAGTGTCTCGCCCACGTCGCCGGGCGACGAAGACGCGAGCCCGGGCTCCGGCGTGCGAACCGGACGCACCCCAGGACGCTCGCCGGCGACGAGATCGAGCGCGTGGAGCTCGCGACCAGGCTCCCCTAGCAGCCGCGCCAAGTAGCGAAGGCCCTTGGAATCCCTAAGCCGGAACACGTCCCGCTCGTATGCGATCGACCAGTACTCGCCGTCGCGCCGAAACACGGTCGCGCTCGCGATCTGTACAGCCGTCTTGGGAGGATCGGCGACCCGACGGCGCGTCGCGCCCTTTGCCAGCGTCTTGGTGCGTGCTTCGAGCGCAGTCATGCCGAGCGAATGAGCACTACTGAGCGCGCGCTCGAGGAGCGTCTTTGCCCGTTCGCGGTCGCAGGGCCGGCCGCGATTGATGAGCATCTCGGCCCAGTCGCAGGCAGTTCGCGCCACCCAAGGCCTGGCCCCCATCGCCGCATGACGGTTGAGCGCCTGCTCGAAGTGGTGCTCGGCGTCGCTCCAACGATCGGTGCGTCCGGCGAGGATCCCGAGTGGACGCGCGACCGAGCCGGCACACGCGCCAGGCGGCGTGAAAGCAAGCCTCTCGCTGAACGGGACTAGAGCCTCGTAGGAGAGATCCGCGTAAACAGCCTCATCCAGCCAGTGGCTCACCTCCGCGAGGAGGCTCACGCCGAAGATCCAGTCGTCGTTCCGGGGAAGCGTGGCGAAGCCGTCCGCGACGAGAGCGCGCAACTCCTCTCGCGCCTGCTCACGATGCCCCAGCTCCGCTTCGACGTGGGCCCGAATGCAGCGAAGCACCTCGTACATTCCGAAGCGCCGGGAAGCGTCGGTGAACGGCCGCTCGATCTCTGCCAGTCGTCCCTGTTCTCGGCGAAGAGCCCACAGCTGGACGATTTGATAAACGTCTGCGATCAAGCCGGCGGCGCGTTTACCACGCTCGACCGCCTCGCGGAGAAGATCCTCTGCCTCGGCCAAACGGCCCTCGAATGTCGCGAGAGTTGTGCGCAGAACGGCCTCGAACCAGAGCTGCGCAGGCTGCCGCAGCTCGTCCGCGAGCCGCGTCTGTGCTTCGAGCTCGGCGTACGCGACGCTCATGTCGCCGACCTCCATAGCCAGGGCGAACCGAAACATGTGCCCGTCGTACATGAGCTCCTTGTCTCCAGCGCCCTCGGCCACCTCGACGAGCTCCGAGGTGACAGCGCGTCGCTCGTGGATCGTCTCTTGCGGGCCCCAGATCGCAACGCAACGCGCGTCGAGCGCATACGCGAGAGTCGACGCGTCTCCGATTCTTCGCGCCGTCTCGACGGCGTCGAGACTGAGCGCTGCTCGCCGCTGCTCTGCAGCCGGCACGTCCTGGAGCGGCCCGCCGGCAAGCCGCGAAGCAACCCTCACCCGGAGCTCGCTGTCCTTCTGAGGGAGAGCGGCGAGGGCGTCTTCCAGGAGCGCCTGAAGGTGAGTGTCTCCCCGGCCGGGGTCCCAAACGAACCTTCCTCCGTACCCGAGCGCGGCCCGTGCGAGTAGTTCGGGGATTCCAGCAGCCTTCGCGATCTCGGCCACGCGTAGAAACGTTGCCTTCGCCTCGCCGAACTCGCCGGCGCGCGCTCGCGCGTCGCCCAGGCACAAAAGGAGCTCGCACTCGGTCTGCGCGTCGCCGGCGGGCCGAAGCTCGAGCGCCTCGAGGGCGAGCTGGAACAGCCGGCCGGCCTCCTCGTATGCGAGGAGGCGCACAGCTCGCTCGCCCGCGCGCCTCGCATAGTCGATCGCCTTCTCGACGTCGCCCGCGGGAGCGGCTGCGACGAAGTGGTGGGCGAGCTCCGTGAGGTGGGGCTCATGCTCGTCGTACACACGCTCGAGCGCCTCGCCGATCTCGCGATGGAGCCGGATCCGGCGGGCTTGCGGGAGCTCGTCGTAGAGAACGTCACGGATGAGAGCGTGTGAGAAGCGGAGCCGGCCGGGTGCGGCCTGCGTCACGACTCGCTCGGCCATCGCGTCCTGCAGGAGGTCGACGATCCGGCTCGGCGAGGACCCGCTGACGAGCGCGAGAGCGTCGAGGCTGAACTCCCGACCGAGGACAGCGGCAAGCGCTAGAGCGCTCCGGCACTCCTCCGAGAGGCGTCCGACTCGGTGGTCGATCACCGCGCGAATCCCGTGCGGGATCTCGAGTCGCAGGAAGGGCGCGAGCGCGATGTCGGCCAGCTTTCCCTCCGAGGCGAGGAGTCGCACGACCTCGTCCAGGAAGAGCGGATTCCCCTCAGTCTCCTCGTATATGGCGGCAACGAGAGCTTCGTCAGGCTCGACGCCGGCGCTTCCTCCAATGAACGTCGAGACCTCCGGTCTGTCGAGGCCGGAGAGCGCGAGCATGCGCGTCACGGGCAGTCGCGCGAGCTCTCCGACCGCCGACAAAAGGGGGTCGTGGAGCGTTGGGTCGACGTCACGGTAGGCACCGACGACGAGAAGCCGCGCGTCGGCGAGCTCGGCTGCCAGGAACTGCAAGAGGAGGAGCGAGGGCGTATCCGCTGCGTGGAGGTCGTCGAGGACGAGCACGAGCGGCCGGGCCTCTCCTCCGTTGCGGAGAAACTCTGCAACAGCCTCGAAGAGCCGGAAACGCGCCGTCTCCGGGTCGACCCCGGCGGACAGGGATGGCTCAGACGAGACGTCTCCCGCCTCGGGCACGAGCTGGCCGAGATCGGCAGCGCCGCGCCCGAGCTGGGAGCGAAGCGCCTCCGCGTCGAGATCGCGGACGTACGAGCGAAGCGACTGCACCCACGGCCAATAGGCGGGCGCACCACCAGCCTCCCAGCAGCGCCCCCAAAGCACGCGCGCCTCCCGGGCCCGCGCCCGCGCCGCGAGCTCGTCGGTCAGGCGGCTCTTGCCGATTCCGGGCTCACCCGAGACGAGAAAGAGTGCACCGCGCCCGGCGCGCGCGTCGTCGAGCCCGGCCGTGAGGGCGGCGAGCTCGCGCTCACGCCCGACGAAGAGCGGGCTCTTCGAAAGAGGAGCGACCTGGTTCACGGTCGAGCCTGCCTGGGCCTCCCGTCCGAAAGGGAATTGAGCAAATGCTCGCACGAGCCGCCCCTCCCGTCCAGCGGCGCGCGGGGTCGGGTTACACGCGTAACGCCGGTCGTTACGCCTTGCAGACGAAGAGAAAGCTAACGAGACAGGGAGTGAGTTCTTATGCGCAATAACGGTATTGCGGCTGTCGCGGCGCTTGCTCTCGTGGGCGCTGTTGCATCGGGCGCGACCCAGGCCCAGTACACGAAAAAGACGGTCAACTGCGCGCAGCGGCCGTATCGGAATGCAATCCACGGCACGCTCTCGGCAAACCTCGAGATCAGCGTCTATCCCCGCGTCTGCGTCGTGACCGGGAGGGTCAAGGGGAACGTCACGGTGCGGAGCACCGACCGGCGCTGCGGGAAGGCCTCCCGCTATGTCGCGCTCTCCCTCAAGGGCGGAAGGATCGACGGCCGTGTCAACGCCGCCGGGAAGGAATGCGTAATGGTCTGGCTCTTCGACGGGGGGCGCGTGAAGGGCGGGATCGTCTACCGGGCGGCTGGGAATCTCGGCTTCCTCGGCGACCACCGCGGAGCGCGGGTTCGCGGCAACGTGCTCCTCAAGAAGGGCCTCCTCTGGGCGACCGGAGCCTCGACGACAAACCGCATCGACGGCAACTTGACCTGTGACGGCGGCCGCGCGGCCGGGCTCGCCCGGCTGGCCACCCGTACGAACTGGGACGGAGCGGGCCGCGACGAGAAGGATGAAACCATCGACGTGGACGGGAGCACCGGCGGCAGTTACATCGGCTGCAACGGGAGCGGTTAGGTGGCAAGGTTCGTCGAGCTCGGTCACGTCCTCGAACGGAACCCGTCGCGCCTGGAGGCCCGTGACGTGGCGACGTGCCTTCACGCACCGTTCCATCGCTTCGAGGACGGAGACGATCTGAGCCGGATCCCCCTCGGCGCCGTCGCCGGGATCCCCGGGGTCGTAGTGGATTCCGCCGCTCAGTCCGGGGCGGTCACACTCGAGCTCGACACGAAGGCCATTGAGGACAGGGCGGTCATCATCCGGACGGGCTGGGACGAGCGCTGGGGGACCGCGGGGTATTGGGAGCCCGGGCCGTACCTTCACATCGAGGTGCTCGATCTCCTCGTCGGCGGCGGTGCCGCCCTCGTCGGCGTCGATTTCTGGAACGTCGACGACACCGCCGACCCCGCTTCGCAGGCTCGGACGCGGCTCCTTCGAGCCGGAGTGCTCGTCGTCGAGCACCTCTGCAACCTTCGCGGTCTTCCCCGCGACGGGTTCCGATTCTTCGCCGTCCCGCTCCGCATCGCCGGCGGGGCTTCCGTCCCTGTACGGGCGTTCGCCGAACTCGCGTCGGGGAACGGCCCTAACTGGCAGACCGGCTCCGGAGCAAGAGCGACGTGATCGCCATGCTCCGTGATGCGTGGTGGTGGCCGTGGTGGGTCAGCTCGCTGATCGATCTCGCTGTCGTCTTCGCCGCTCTGGTTGTCTTTCGCCTCAGCGCGCGGCGTGTGCTGCGAGCCGTTGCGGCGCTGCTCGTGGTCGCCGGGCTCGTCGCGGCGGTGCTCGCGCCCGTTGTGATGACCGATGAGTCCGGCCGGCACATGCGAAATAAGCCGCCGATGGGGGGTGGGATGCCATGAGCACGTCGCGCCCGGGGGTACACCGAGTAACGACCGAGGACACGGAGCGAATCGCGCCGATGAGCGAGCGCTGGGCGGGGATCCTCGCCGGACAGCACTCACTCGCGTTCCCCTTCCGCGCGGGTCGTCGGCTGTTCGGGCTCCTGCCGAGCCCCTGGCGCTGCAAGTTCTGCAATGCGCCCTTTCGGGGCCCCTACGCGGGAGCCGTCAAGCGGATTGGCTATTCCCCCTCCCGCAAGAACCCTCAGATCTGCGCCCGCTGCATCGAACACGCGCCCGAGGGCGGTGCCATCGTGCCGCTGGCGATCCTATTTGCCGACGTTCGCGGATACACGCCGATCTGCGAGCAGCTCCCGGCGGCGGAGGTGCATGAGTTCTTGCAGCGCTTCTACCAGACTGCTTCGGCCGCGCTGTTGGCGCAGGCCGGACTCCTTGGCCAGATCGCGGGCGACGAGGTGATGGCTCTCTTCGTTCCAGGGCTCGCAGGGCCCCAATACCGGCGGAAAGCCGTAGAAGCGGCCCGTTCGCTCGTACGTGCTGTCCGCTATACGGATTCCGCCGCCGGCGGCCTCGAGGTGGGGATCGGCGTGGCCAGCGGTGAGGAATTCGTCGGCAATGTAGGCGGCGGCGGATACAAGGACTTCACAGCGGTCGGTGACGTCACGAATACGGCCGCACGTCTCACATCGGTTGCGCGCGACGGTGAGATCGTCACCGATGCACCGACCTATGAGGCGGTTGCACGAGCGTACCCTGACGCGGCGCGACAACGGCTCACGCTGAAGGGAAAGAGGGCCCCCGTGGAGGTCTTTCGGATCCCGCCCTAGAGACCGCTGGTCGTGCTGACCGATGGCACCCTTAAGGGGTTAGACGGCTGCGACGCTTAGGCAGTCGAGTCCATTGCGGCCCCCAAAGGGCGCGGACCCCGGACCCCGTCAGCTTTTTCCCTGCAAAACGGCGGTTTCGGGGGACCACGCGAAGGGGCCATCATCGACTTTCCGGTCCCAGGCCAGCCCGGCGCCGTGATGGTGGGCGAAGGCCATGCCCCCGTTGTGGCAGTACTTCTCGGGTTTGCTAA
>JBKPQP010000231.1:0-6777 GCA_046734155.1 Actinomycetota bacterium
GCTGGGCCGCCGAGCACCAGCCAGCGAGACAGGAGGTCTGAGCATGGCCACGGTCGAGAACCTTCCCAGCCCCAAGACCGAGCGCCCGATCGGCTTCGGCCGTCTGAAGCGCAAGGAGGACGCGCGCTTCATCCGCGGCCAAGGGACCTACCTCGACGACATCCGGCTGCCGGGCATGGTCCACGGCGCGATGCTGCGCAGCCCGTACGCGCACGCACGCATAGTCTCGATCGACACGTCGAGGGCGCTCGCCCACCCCAACGTCGCCGCCGTCATCACCGCGAAGGATCTGGAGACGCTCGGCCTGGCCTGGATGCCGACGATCTCCTACGACACGCAGGCCGTGCTCGCGGGCGACAAGGTCCGCTTCCAGGGCCAGGAGGTCGCGTTCGTGATCGCGACAGACGAGTACTCGGCGAACGACGCGCTCCAGCTGATCGACGTCGAGTACGAGCCCCTGCCGGCGATCGTCAACGCCCGCAAGGCTCTCGACCCGGACGCGCCGCTGATTCGCGACGACAAGACCGGGCAGCGCGACAACCTCGCGAGCCCGACCTGGGAGGCCGGCGACAAGGAGGCGACGGACCGGGCGTTCGCCGAAGCCGACACGATCGTCGAGCGCGACATCATCTATCCGCGCTGCCACCCGGCGCCGCTCGAGACCTGCGGCATGATCGCCGACTTCAACCCGGAGACGGGCCAGCTCGACATCTACAACGGGAACCAGGCGCCGCACGCCCACCGGACGGTCTACGCGCATGTCGCGGGCCTCGCGGAGCACATGATCCGCATTCAGTGCCAGGACATCGGCGGCGGCTTCGGGAACAAGGTTCCCGTCTATCCGGGCTACGTGTGCGCGATCGCCGGCTCGATCGTGGCCGGCGTCCCGGTGAAGTGGGTCGAAAACCGCGACGAGAACCTGATCTCCACTGGGTTCGCCCGCGACTACGTCATGCACAGCCAGATCTGCTCGAAGAACGGCAAGGTCACCGGCCTGCGCGTCGACGTAATCGCCGACCACGGCGCCTTCGACTCGACCGCGCAGCCGACGAAGTTCCCGGCTGGGTTCTTCCACATCGTCTGCGGGTCGTACGACCTCGAGGCGGCACACGTCCAGGTCAAGGCCGTTTACACGAACAAGGCACCGGGTGGCGTGGCGTACCGATGCTCGTTCCGGATCACCGAGGCCGTGTATCTCGTGGAGCGGATGGTCGACGCGCTCGCGCGCGAGATGAAGGTCGATCCGATCGAGCTGCGGATGAACAGCTTCATTCGCCCCGAGCAGTTCCCCTACGAGACCACGACCGGCTGGACGTTCGACTCCGGGAACTACGCGGAGACGATGCGCGTGGCGATGGACATCGCCGGCTACGACGAGCTGCGTCGCGAGCAGGCGGACAAGCGCGCTCGCGGCGAGCTGATGGGCATCGGCGTGAGTTTCTTCACGGAAGGTGTCGGCGCGGGACCGCGCAAGCACATGGACATCCTCGGCCTGGCGATGAACGACGGCGCCGACCTGCGGGTACACCCGTCAGGCAAGGCGGTCGTCAGTATCAGCTGCCAGACGCAGGGCCAGGGCCACGAGACGACGTTCGCGCAGATCGTCGCCGAGGAGCTCGGAATCCCGCCCGAGGACGTCGAGGTCCGGCACGGCGACACGGACCGCTCGCCGTACGGTCTCGGCACGTACGGCAGCCGCTCGACGCCAGTGTCGGGTGGAGCGGTCGCGGTCGTCTCTCGCAAGGTGCGCGACCGCGCGCGTCTGATCGCGGCGACGATGCTCGAGGCGAGGCCAGAAGATCTCGCGTGGGAAAAGGGCCGTTGGTACGTCAAGGGTGACCCCGAGAAGGGCGCGATGATCGAGGAGATCGCACAGCGGGCGTACAGCGGCGAGCCGATGCCCGAGGGCATGGAGGGCGGGCTCGATGCTCAGGTGATCTATGACCCGCCCAACCTCACGTATCCCTACGGCGCCTACATCGCGGTCGTCGACATCGACCCCGACACGGGCCATGTCAAAGTCAGGCGCTTCATCGCGGTCGACGATTGCGGCGTGCGCATCAACCCGATGGTCGTCGACGGCCAGATCCACGGCGGCCTGGCCGAGGGCGTGGGTATCGCGCTGATGGAGGTGCTCACGTTCGACGAGGAGGGAAACTGCCTCAACTCGTCGTTCATGGACTACCTGATCCCGACAGCGCTCGAGTGTCCCGATTTCGAGCTCGGAGAGACGGTCACACCGTGTCCGCACCATCCGCTCGGGGCCAAGGGCGTCGGCGAGTCGCCGAACGTCGGGTCGCCGCCGGCGATCGTCAACGCGGTCATCGACGCGCTGCACGAGACGCACGGTGTCGACCACATCGACATGCCCTGCACCCCGGCTCGGGTCTGGGCGGCGATGCAGGGGCGTCCCGAGCCACCGCAGTGACCACCGGCGCCGCATGAGCCCGCGAGAAGTCACGGGCGAGGCGGCCGGCGAGATCCGCCAGCTCGTTCCCGACATCGAGACGCTCGCCCGTCGCCTGGCAGATGTCAACTACCTCGTCGACGAAGGCCTGGCCACGTCGATGTTCTTGAGCCTTCGCCTGCCACAGCCTTTGCTGCTCGAAGGGGAGGCGGGGGTCGGCAAGACCGAGGCCGGGAAGGCGCTGGCGCTCGTACTGGACACGCCGCTGATCCGACTCCAGTGCTACGACGGGATCGACGCAGCGGAAGCGTTGTACGAGTGGAACTACCCGCGCCAGTTGCTGAGCATCCGCCTCGCTGACTCCCGCGGCGCAACCCTCGGCGAAGAGGAGCTGTTCGGTCCGGAGTATCTGATCCGGCGCCCGCTCCTGCGCGCCCTCGAGCACCCGGGCCCGCGGCCGGCGGTGCTGCTGGTGGACGAGATCGACCGCGCCGACGACGACTTCGAGGCGTTTCTGCTCGAGCTGCTCGCAGAGGCCGCGGTGACGATCCCGGAGATCGGCACGATTCGAGCGACGCATCCGCCGATCATCGTGCTCACCTCCAACCGTACGCGCGACCTGCACGACGCCGTCAAGCGCCGCTGCCTCTACCACTGGATCGCCTACCCGACACCGGAGCGCGAGGTCGAGATCGTGCGCCGCCGCGTGAAGGGCTCGTCGGACACCCTGGCCGTCCAGGTCGCAAACGCCGTCTCACGCATGCGCGACAGCGACGTGCAGAAGCCGCCGGGCATCGCCGAGTCGATCGACTGGCTCGCCGCCCTGAGCCTCCTGGGCATCGAGCGTTTGGACGTCGCTGCAGTCGACCTCACGCTCGGGTCGGTGTTGAAGTACGGCGAGGACCAGGAGGTGATCCGCGCGGCCGGCCTCGAGCAGCTCGTGCCCGGGAGTGACTGAGGCGTTCGGGGTTGAGACGATCGACCTCGACCTCCCGCCGCTCGTGGGGGCGTTAGGCCGGCGGCTACTCGAAGCCGGATTGCCGGTCACTCCTGCGCGATCGGCCGACTTCGCGCGTGCGCTGACCCTCGTCCGGCCGATCTCTCGCCGTCGCCTCTACTGGACCGCCCGCGGCGTGTTCGTGTCCGATCCCGCGCAGGTCAAGGACTTCGATGCAGTTTTCTCCACCGTCTTCGGCCACGGATCCAGCGAGGCTTTCGATCCCGAGAGTGCCCGGGCTGTCGCCTCGGCGCAGGACGACCGGCTCCACACCGACCACGAAAGCTCACCGAGAGTCTCAGCGGCGCACGACTCACGCGGGGTCATGACGTCGACCGGTGAGTCAGAGGCGGAAGAGGATCAAGCCGAGGTCGAGGCACCGCTGGCACTGGCCAGCGACGAGGAGCTGCTGCGCAGCAGGAGCTTCGACGCGCTCGAGCCGCATGAGCTCGCGGAGCTGTACAAGCTGATGTCTCGCCTGGAGCTCGCAACGCCGCGCCGGCTCACGCGCCGCTACGAGAAAGGGCGCCACGGGGAGCACATCGACCTACGGCGGACCCTGCGCGCCAGTCTTCGCACCGGAGGCGATCCCATCCGCCTCGCTCGCCGGCACCGGCGCGTCGCGCGCCGAAGACTCGTGATGCTGTGCGATATCTCCGGCTCGATGGAACCCTACGCTCGGGCGTATCTGCAGTTTCTGACCTGCGCAGCCGGCAGCGGTCCGAACGCCGAGGCGTTCGTGTTTGCCACGCGCCTCACCCGCGTGACGCGGGCGTTGGCCTCTCGGAGCCCGGAGCGCGCGATCCAGCGCGCCGCTGCTGCCGCGCCCGACTGGTCGAGTGGGACGCGGATCGGCGACGCGCTGAAGGAGTTCAATGACCGCCACGGACGCCGCGGTATGGCCCGGGGCGCCGTGATCGTGATCCTCTCGGACGGCTGGGAGCGTGGCGACCCGATGCTCGTCGGACGCGAGATGGCGCGCCTAGCGCGCCTGGCCCATCGGATCGTCTGGGTGAATCCGCGTGTCGCCGCCGGTGACTTCTCCGTTCAGTCCGGCGGGATGCTCGCCGCTTTGCCGCACTGCGACGCACTCGTCAGCGGGCACAATTTCCAGGCTCTCAGCGAGGTCGCCGACGTGATCGGCGTGGAGCTGCGGAGCCGCCGAGACTCGTCTGCGGCGCCGGTCGAGGCCGACGACAAAGAGCCCTGGGCGAGCGCCACGCCGGTCCAGGGCAGCTCGGTCGCAATGCCGAGCGGCCACGGCCCGAGCAGAGGGCGCACGACCCCGGGCTGGGGGACGGATGACGCCGAATGAGCCCAAGCTCTGCATCTATCCGGGATGTGAGCGACCTGCGGTCCCTCCGAATCCGCTCGGCGGGCCGCAGCCGGCGTTCTGCGACCTCGAGGAGCACAACGCTCTGACTGCCCACCAGGAACGCCGGCGTCTCGCGAACGCCACCTCATCCGGCGAGCCGGAGAGCGAGCGATGATTAGCGTCCCGTTTACCTGGAGGTACAGCGATGGCTGACGAGGCTTATCGAGCAGTCTTCCTGCGTGTGCACCCAACCGGCAAGATGGTGCTCAGCCTGACCACCGAGTCCGACGGGAAGGAGACCGAGTACGCACAGCTCGTCGCCGACGAGCTCGGCATCCCGGCACTCGACGTCAAGGTCGTTCCCGCTGACACGGACCGGTTCGGCGTCGGCCACGGCTACAACACGAGCCCGTCCGCGGGAACCCCGGCAGCGATCGAGAGCGCGGCCGAGAAGATTCGCTCCAAGGCGCAGCTGCTCGCCGGCGCGGCGCTGGAGACGCCACCCGAGACCCTCGAGTGGTCGAACGGTGCCTGGGTCGGCGCGGATGCAAGCGACCCGACGCAGATCAAGACGATCGAGGAGATCGCCCTCTACGCACACGGCAGCGGCGCTCTTCCGCCGGGGGTCGAGGGCGGGCTCGACGCGCAAACCGTCTACCGCGACTGATCGGAAGTGCCCGCGCCCCGCGCGCGGACGAACAGGAAGATCAAGAACCACGCCACGAGCGCGAGGGCCAGCGCAGTATCGGAGGACACGTCGACGGCGACCATGCCGAAGAAGAGGTACAGGAAGAAGACCAGCCCCCAGAAGAAGCTCGCGACGACAGGGTCGCGTAGTGCGCGTGGGAGCACTGCGTCCGACTCGTCGGCCGGTTGGCTGACTGCGTCGATCACGACCTCGTCGGCCACCTGCAAGGCCCCGAACAGAGCCGAGTAGGGCGTGATCCCCCAGTTGCTCTGCTTGAGGACGACGCGCCCACTGAGCTTGCCGTCAGCGCCGCCCAGGAGGTCGAACGAGATCGGACACGTCTGGCCGACGAGCGTCAGATCTCCCTGCACGCTCAGCCGGCTGCGGTCGGCGGCCGGGCGCACCGAGGTCGAGCGGAACTCGATGTCCATCCCATGCAAGACCTCGTCGTCGATCGTCTCCTCGATGCTGGCCTTGTCGTCGTCTCCGAGCTCCTGCATCCCGCCGGTGCCGTCACGCACGCGAAGAGACGTAGCGTCGGCCTCGACGACGATGCTGGTCTCGGAGGGGTCCTCGCCGATCTCGACGGTCGCCTCCCAGGAAGTGACGTGGATCAGGAGGTCGTGTCCCGCTCTCGCCGCCGCGCCGCGACGCCCGGTCCGAATCGAGAGGGTGCTGTTTTCGGGCCCGAACTTGTGCGTGCCCGCCGCCGGAATTGGCACGCGTGGAGCCTAGATCATGCTTTCGATACTGTCCCCGGCCGTGAGCCCGGAGGAAGCACGATGGCCGTAGAGCTCGAGCATCCGTTCAGCACCGCCAAGCCGATCGACGAGAGCTACGCGACGATCCTCGACCTCGAGCGCGTGGTGCCGTGCGTCGAGGGAGGCAGCGTGTTGGAGACGACCGGGCCGTGCTCCGTCCGGGCCGAGATCAAGATCAAGATGGGCGCGATGTCGCTGACGTTCGCGGGCACAGTCGAGATCGTCGAGCAGGATGCCGAGGCCCACCGCGTGGCGCTGAGCGTCAAGTCGAAGGAGGCCGGCGGCCAAGGGCACGCGAACGCCGACGTCGTATTCGCGCTCACGGACGGCGGCGGGACGATCCACACCAACGCCCAGATCACGGGCAAGGCCGCGTCGATGGGCGAGGGAGTCGTCGTCGGCGTGCTGGACGCCCTGATCAAGGACTTCGCCGGCAAGCTCGGTGAGCTCTGAGTCGCGAGGTTCAGGAGCCATGGCGACGATCAGGATGCGACAGATACGGGAAGGCGAGGTGCCGTTCGACGGCGGGACCGCGATTCAGGAGGACGTCGACAGACCCGTCTTCCAGGGGAACGGCCCGGACGACTACGTCTGCGTCAAGTGCGGCAA
>JBKPQP010000232.1:0-13838 GCA_046734155.1 Actinomycetota bacterium
CGCTACTGGTGGCGTGTCCGCGCCACGACGAAGAAGGGCGATGCGTCACCGTGGTCGTCGCCGCGCTCGTTCATCAAGGCGTGGACCGCGGTGCCGAGCTCGATGACGCCCAGCCCCGGGTATCCGTTCACCTTCCCGTCCACGCCCATGACGATGGGCTGGTCGCCGGTCCCGTACGCCGCGAGCTACATGTTCTCGCTCGCCAGCGATCCCGCGCTCGCCAGCATCGTCGTCAACAACGGCCAGCCGGTCCAGACCTGGGCGACGAACTACGTGCCCGTCTTCAACCTGTTTCCGTCCGGTACGTACTACTGGAACGTCGTCCCGGTCGACTCGGAGGGCAACAAGGGCACGCCGTCGCCCGTCTCCTCCTTCACGTGGTCTTGGCCGTCGACCACGACTGCCCGCGTCACGGACCTGATGGCCGCGGACGAGATGTTCGACCCGCAGTTCTCCTGGGATCCGGTTCCCGGTGCGACCAAGTACGAGGTCGAGGTCAACTCGTCGGTGGACTTCGCCCCCGGTTCGAAGGTCTGCTGTTCCCAGCTGACGGTCTCGACCTCGCTGGCCCCGACCGTCGTGTTCCGCGACAACGTCTACTACTGGCGCGTTCGCGCCCTGGACGCGGCTGGCGACGCTGGCGTCTGGAACCGCGGGCCCGACTTCGTGAAGACGTTCGACAAGGTGCCGCCGGTCACTGCGCCCAGCATCAAGAACCTGCACATGCGCGACAACCTCAACGACCCCGGCACCGACGTCGACCCCGGCACGGCCGGCTATCAAACGCAGGTGCCGGTCCTCAAGTGGGATTCCGTCCCGGGCGCCTCGTCCTACCTCGTCGACGTGGCCCCCTACAACGCCGGCATCTGCGAGTGGGTGTCCCCAAGCTGGCGGGTGACGACGTCGATTCCCTCGTGGTCGCCGCTCGGTTGGGGCTGGAACAACAGCAAGCCGTACCCGGACGCGATGCTCGTCGCGAGCGATGGGCCGCCGGGCCTTCAGCTCAACAAGCAGTACTGCGTTCGCGTGCGCGCGAGGGGCGAGCGCGACACGGCCAACCAGGACGTGTACGGCGACTTCACGTACCTCGACGACGGCACTGGCGCCGCGTTCCAGTGGACGGGCTATCCCACGGGCGGCGCCTGCACGCCGTCCTGCAATACCGGCTACTTGGGCGCGGACGACTATCTGCTTCCGGCCCGCGGCTCGCTCACCCGCCTGACCCCACTCCTCACCTGGAAGCCGCTCGCCGGCAAGCAGAGCTACTTCGTGATCGTCGCCAAGGACGCGAACTTCAGCAACATCGTCGACTACGCGTTCACGCAGATCCCGGCGTATGCGCCGCGAAGCCGAACGTACTCCGATGAGACGACCCTCTACTACTGGGCCGTCCTGCCCGCGACCGGTTTCAACGGCGGCGGCGCCGTCGGCAACCCGCTGTCGGCAGCCGCCTCGACGTTCCAGAAGCAGTCGACCCCACCGTCGCAGATGTCGCCGGCAGACGGCGCGTTGCTTACCGACCAGCCCGTGTTCCGGTGGACTCCCGTCGAGGGGGCGCGCCGCTACCGCTTCCAGATCGCGCAGGAGCCGACGTTCGCTGCGCCGATCGAAGACGTGACGACCGCCTCGACGTCGTATACACCGTTCAGCGTGCATCCCGCCGACACGACGCTCTACTGGCGCGTGCGCGCCGACGACGAGAACCTGATCGGGCTCACGTGGTCGAGCGTCCGTACGTTCCAGCGCAAGCTGCCCACACCGACGACCGACCCTGGGAACCCCACGATCGGCGACTTCACGCCGGCCTGGCTCTGGTCGAACGTGACCGGCGCCTCGGGCTACACGTTCTCGATCGACGGCCCGGACGGCAGCCACAACGAGTACTCGGGCCTGCGGATGCGCGCTGCAGCGTTCCTCTACCTCTACGGCCCTGGTATCTGGCGCTGGCGGGTGCGCGCCGAGTTCCCGAAGCTGCCGTCGGGTGTGGTGACGGGCCCCTGGTCGTCGTACGTGCCCTTCACGCGCACGCTGAGCGAGCCGAGCAATGCACGGACGAGCGTCTCCGGGAACCACGTGCTCCTCTCCTGGAACTGGAAGCTCGGTGCCAAGGACTTCCGCGTCCAGATCTCCCAAACCCCTGATTTCTCGACGACGCTCGAGGACGTGACGACCGACAACACGAGCTACGCGCCGCTGCTCACGCATCCGTTCTACGCGAACGGCGGAACGTTCTACTGGCGTGTCGCCGCGCGGGACAAGGGCTTCAATCTCGGCGACTTCAGTCAGGCCCAGCGGATCGACATCGCCCAGCGGCTCAGGGTCGCGGTCAACCGCTCGGCAATCCGCAAGCGCTGGACCAAGGTCACGGTCACGGTCTCAGATCCCCTGAACCACGCGGTCGCGGGCGCGAAGGTGAAGGTCTCGGGCGCGGGCATCCGAGCCAAGACCGGCCGGACCAAGCAGACGGGCAAGGTCACCTTCCGGCTCAAGCCGCGGAAGAAAGGTCGCCTGACCTACACCGCAACGAAGCCGGGGTACACGGCCGGCGGTCTCTCCCAGCGCGTCTCGTAGCGGGCCGTACAATCGAGGCATGGAGCGGGCGGTGCACGACCGCGGCGCCTGGCCGACGGACACTCCGATCGACCGTAGCGAGCACGAGCTCGCCGACTGGGAGTTGCTGACTGACGCGCTCGTAGGCGTGCTCGGTCGCGAGGGTTTGATGAACGTCGACGAGATGCGGCGGGGCATCGAGAGCATGCCGCCGGACGACTACGAGCGGGCCTCGTACTACGAGCGCTGGCTCTTCGCGGCGGAGACGATTCTCGTCGAGAAGGGCGTGCTGGAGCCCGGCGAGCTCGACTCGAGGCTCGCTTGACGTTTCAGCCCGGAGACCAAGTGCGCGTGGCGGAACGCGTGCACGAGGGACACCATCGAACTCCGGGCTACGTGAAGGGCAAGCGCGGCCGCGTCGGGCGCGTCTTCGGCTCGTTCACGAACCCGGAGACGCGCGCCTACGCGGCCGACGGGCTTCCGGAGCAGGTGCTGTACCAGGTTTGCTTCGCACAAGCGGAGCTCTGGCCTGGATCCCGTCGACATGCGCGCGACATCACGTGCGTGGACATCTTCGAGCACTGGCTGGAGGCGGAATGAGCGGTCACGACCACGACCACGAGCACGACCCGATCACAGGCGACGGCGACCCGCCGGCCGCGGCGCGGGCTCGCGCGCTCGAAGACCTGCTCGTCGAAAAGGGCGTCGTGCGGCGGGAGGACGTGCGCCGGAACATCGACCGACTCGTCTCCCGCTCGTCGGCCGACGGCGCGCGGCTCGTTGCGCGAGCGTGGGTCGATCCGGAGTTCAAACAGCGTCTGCTCAGCGATGCCCGCGCGGCGGCGCAGGAACTCGATCTCGACGCAGGCCCGTCGCCCGTCGTCGTCGCGGTCGAGAACACGGAGACGGTGCACCACATGGTCGTCTGCACGCTCTGCTCCTGCTACCCGCGCGCCCTGCTAGGCCCACCGCCAGCTTGGTACAAGAGCTTGCCTTACCGCTCGCGGGCGGTCTCGGATCCGCACGGCGTTCTCGCGGAGTTCGGGCTCGAGCTCGGGGACGACGTGGAGCTGCGGGTGCTCGACTCGACGGCTGATATCCGTTACCTCGTGCTGCCCCTCCGACCGGTGGGGAGCGAGGAGCTGAGCGAGGACGAGCTCGCTTCGTTGGTGACGCGCGATTCGATGATCGGCGTCGCTCAGCCGGTGGCGCCCGCGACCGTCTGAGCTCGCCGGCTTTTGGCACAGAGGTGTGACAAGCGTGTGATCTTTGGCCCGCTACGTTGTCAATTCCGACAACGAGGAGGCCGGAATGAAAAGGAGATGGAGATGGCCGCTGGCTGGGTTTGTCTTGGGAGCGGTGGTCGGAGCAACAGTGCTCACAGTGAACGTGGTCGGCGCGAGCAGTCCCGAGCCTGTGCCCGTTCGTGCTGCGGGATTCGGTGAGATCTTGCATACGCCTGCGCTACTCGCGCGCGCGGGTGAGCCTGTCGAGCTCTCGTACGACGTCGTCTGCGGGGCGCTGATGGACGCGCCCGGTTCGCGCTGCGCTCCGTCGGGCTCCCTCTTCGTTCGGCCCGAAGGAGGGACGACGTTCTCGAAGCTGCCACTCGAGCGAGAGTCTGACGGCCTGCTGTCCGCAGTCGTTCCTGCCGGGAAGACCGGCGCCGGGTTCGACTACTACGTGGTGGTGAAAAACGGACGGGGTCAAACGGCATCGCTCCCAGAGGCAGGCGCCGAGGCGCCGCAGCACGTCTGGTCGCTCGAGGACTGGACGACGATCGATGTCGGCAGAGCGCAATTCGGGCAGACGCGCCCGCCGTCGTCCATCATCGGGGACCTTTCCTGGGGTCGCGGCGACAATGCGATCGGGCTCGACAGCGGCCGTGAGCAGTCGCGCATCGGCCCGTCCGCCTTCGACGTGGCCCCCGATGGGGCGGTCGTTCTGCTCGACCAGGTAAATCGGAGGCTCGTCAAGCTGAGGCGCGGTCGGGCGGGTCACGTTCCAATCGAGTTCTCCGGCGGTGAGGGAGACCTCGCGGTGGACGACGCCGGAACGATTTACGTGCTCGACGCGGCGAGGAGGCCGGTGGTCCGTGCGTTTACCGCTGCGGGTGCTTCGATCGCATCGACGCCGCTCGCCGAGGCGACGGCGGACATGATCCGCATCGGCTCGAGCGGCCCGCTCGTCCACTCGTACCCCTCGGAGATGTGGCTTCCGACCGGGCGCGGCCGTCCGCCGCTCGGCCCCGAGCGCCAGCTGGCCTCAGCGCAGGCCGCCCGGAGCGTGGCCGGTGGGCTCGGAGTCGTGGTCCACGCTTCACCTGGAGCGGTGAAGCTCGCCCTCGTACGCGGCGATCGTCTGCTGCATGCGTGGCTCCTGCACGGCGAGTCGAGCTTCGGCGAGGTGCAGTTGGCGGAGCCTTACGGCGATGGCATGGTCGTCGTCGTTCGGCTCTGGACCGAGAAGCATGCGGAGTTCCGCGTGCTTCGCCTCGGCGCGGATCGGCTCCTGGAGAGCTTCGACGTAATACCTGCGGAGTGGGCTGAGTCGTCATCGCTGAGCCGATTCCGCCTTCACGGGAGCTCGCTCTATCAACTGAGGTCCGATCCCTCCGGGATCGAGATCGCGAGGTTCGAGATCGGAGGGACGACATGAAACGGGGTCTTGCGACAGGTCTGCTTGCGGGGCTCATCGTCGGCTTGCTGGTGATCGGCACGCCGGCCGGCGCGTACCACACACGCTTCCAGTGGGGGTGCAACGACACCTTCTTCAACCACGACCCAGTCACGCGTGCGGACGCTCGCGACTACGCGTACGTCGCCGCTGCGGAGGGCTACCAGTGGGCGGGGGGCTGCTGGAACGGCAACAACGTCGACGACGCCCCTGGCGATCCGCCCGAGGATCCGAACACACTCGGCGAGGGCGGCGACTGCTCGGGGTTCACGTTCAAGTCATGGTGGGAACGGGCGGAGACCGGCGATCCTTGGTTTCGCTACCACGCTTGGATGCAGAACGTCCATGGCCCGTATGCCGCAGCCGACTTCAAGTACGGGACCGGCGCTCCCAACACGACCGTCGCCAAGGCGAACACGGTCTACATGGACGCGTTCGCGTCCACGTACCACATCGGGATGATCTACTGGGCGAATACTGCGTACAACCAGGATCGGATCATCGAGGCAAAGTGCGAGGCCTGCGGTACCGGAACCTGGCCCAGGACGTATCGAGGGAACCCCGACTACAGCGGAGTCAGGCGGCTCTATTGGGCTGGTTGACCGTGGACTGCGTTCCTCGCTTACACTCTCAGCGTGGTCGAGCTGCTCTTCATGATGGTCATCCTGAAGCTGCCGATCCTCTATCTCGCCGGAGTCTGCTACTGGGCGATCAAGTCCGAGCCGAAGCCGCTCGAGGGAGCCCAGGTCACAGTGCCGCGCGAGCCGGGCCCGCGCAGGCCGCCCCGACGGAGGCCGCGGGCGCCCAGGTCACACGGCGGACCGGACCGGCATAGCGCTCGCGTGGCACGTCCGGCACGCTCGAGGCGGCACACGTGAGCACAACGCCTCTCGAGGAGCCTCGCCCGAGCGGGGCGGAGACGGCGGCAGGCTTGCTCGCCGCGATCTCGCTCACCGCGAGCGCGATCGCGCTCGTCTACCGGCCGGTGCGGTTGGCGCCCTTTGCGATCTTGATCGCGCTGATCGCGTCGGCCCTCGCAAAGGAACGCCACAGGACGCTGGCGGCGGCCGCGGTTGTCGTCGCGAGTGCCGCGTGGCTCGTCGGGATGGCGATCGCGGTCCTGACGAGCAACCCGATCTACTGATCGCAACCTGCTCCCGGAGGGAGTGGGGGTGGTAGAACGAACGTGAGATGAGCGTGCGTGACGTAGACGGTTTGAACGTGGGCTATGCCCAGACGCTCCTCGAGCAGTACCTCGAGAACCCTGAGGCGGTGCCCGAGGAGTGGCGTTCGCTGTTCGAGAGCGGCGATTCGGCAGTCGTGGAGGCGCTGCCCGGGCTCGCCCGGCTGATCGAGAACCTGAAGGAGAACGGCGCTCCGGCGCAGGCGGAAGCGCCTGCCGAGCCAGAGCCGGCTCCCGAGCCGGAGTCTGTGCAGGTCGTCGCACAGGCAACCGCGCGGCCGGAAGCTGCTTCCGACGACGTGCTCGTCGGAGGCGTCGCGGCGGCGATGGCGCTGATCAAGGCGATTCGCACGCAGGGACACCTCGCGGCGAATCTGGACCCGCTCGGGTCCGAGCCGGTCGGCGATGCCGCGCTCGAGCCCGAACTGCTCGTACCGCCGCTGACGCCCGAGCTTCAGGCTCGCATCCCGGCTTCGGTGCTGCGAGTCGGGGTCGAGGGACAGACGCTCGCGGACGTCCTGCCGGAGCTCCGCGAGATCTACTGCGGGACGATCGCGTACGAGATCGAGCACATCTCCGATCACCAGGAGCGCGTGTGGCTACGGCACGCGATCGAATCTGGCCGTTATCGGAAGCCGTTGAGTGCGGACGAGCGACGAAGCCTCCTCGAACGGCTGACGGAGGTCGAGGGATTCGAGCACTACCTCAAGCGCGCGTTCCTCGGACAGAAGCAGTTCTCGATCGAAGGCCTGGACGTGATGGTTCCTATGCTCGACGAAGCGGTCGAGCTCGGCGTCGAGGCAGGCGCTCACGAGGTCGTCATCGGCATGGCGCATCGCGGTCGTCTGAACGTCCTCGCGCACATCATCGGGCGACCTTACGAGGAGCTTCTTCGCGAGTTCGAGGGCGAGCGCACGATCGAGGCGATCGCCGCGCGCGCGGAGGGAGCGAGCGGCGACGTCAAGTACCACCTCGGGGCCGTCGGCCGCAGAACGACGCAGGCCGGTGATGCGACGGTGCTCCTCGCCGCGAACCCGAGCCACCTCGAGGCGGTCGACCCTGTCGTCGAGGGCATCACACGCGCGGAGCAGACCGATCGCTCATCGACGTCCGGCGTCCGCGATCCGGCGGTCGCGCTGCCGATCCTGATCCACGGCGACGCTTCGTTTCCCGCCCAGGGCGTCGTCGCCGAGACACTGAACCTCCAGCGGCTCGTCGGCTACACGACCGGCGGCACGCTCCATCTGATCGCGAACAACCAGGTGGGGTTCACGACCGACCCTGCCGACGGGCGCTCGACGCGCTACTCGAGCGATCTCGCGAAGGGCTTCGACACGCCGATCATCCACGTCAACGCCGATGACCCCGAAGCCGCTCTCACCGCGATCAGGCTCGCGCTCGCGTTCCGACGGCGCTTCGGAAGCGACGTCGTGGTCGATCTCGTCGGCTATCGACGTTACGGGCACAACGAAGGCGACGAGCCGTCCTTCACCCAGCCCTTGATGGCGGAGCGGATCGCGCACCACCCGAGCGTCCGCGCGCTCTACGCGGAGCGTCTCGCCGAGGCCGACGAGGTGTCGGCCGAAGAGGCCGAGCGCCTCGTCAAAGAGATCCAGGAGGGAATGCGAGCCGCGCACGACGCGCTCAAGAC
The DNA here is from genome assembly GCA_046734155.1 of Actinomycetota bacterium. Classification (GTDB taxonomy): domain Bacteria; phylum Actinomycetota; class Thermoleophilia; order Gaiellales; family Gaiellaceae; genus VAXT01. The sequence continues at coordinate 8,061 of JBKPQP010000232.1, forward strand.
CGAGCTGACGAGCGCGAAGCCGACCCCTTCGAGCGGCGAGAGCACGCCCGCCAGCGCCGAGGCCTCGGTCGAGACGAGCGTCCCGGCCGAGCGGCTCCGCGAGCTCCAGGAAGAGCTCGTCCAGGTCCCCGATGGGTTCACGGTCAACCCGAAGCTCGTCAAGATGCTCGAGCGGCGCCTTGAAGCCCTCGACCAGGGCGGCATCGACTGGGGCCAGGCGGAATCGCTCGCGTTCGCGAGCCTGCTAATCGAGGGCATACCGATTCGACTCACCGGACAGGACACGGAGCGCGGCACGTTCTCCCACCGCCACCTCGTGCTGCACGACGCGCACACCGGCGCGCAGCACGCGCCGATCAAGCACCTCGCGGACGCGTCGGCCTCGATCGAGGCCCACAACTCACCGCTCTCGGAATACGCCGCCCTCGGCTTCGAGTACGGCTACTCGGTGACCGCGCCCGAGGCACTCGTGCTCTGGGAGGCGCAGTTCGGTGACTTCGTCAACGGCGCGCAGATCGTGATCGATCAGTTCCTCGTCTCCGGGCTCGCGAAGTGGCACCAGACCTCGCGCCTCACCTTGCTGCTCCCTCACGGCTACGAGGGCAACGGGCCGGAGCACTCGAGCGCCCGGCTCGAACGCTTCCTCCAGCTCGCCGCGCAGGAAAACATCCGCGTCGTCAACGCGACGACCGCGGCTCAGTACTTCCACCTCGTACGCCGCCAGGCGCTCGATCCGAATGCCAGGCCGCTGATCGTCATGACCCCGAAGGGACTGCTCCGACTCAAAGAAGCGTCTTCGTTCCTGGACGACCTCTCCCATGGCCGCTTTGCGCCGGTGCTCGACGATCCCTCGGTTACCAACCGCGGGGGCGTGACGAGGCTCGTCCTGACGTCGGGGAAGCTCTACTACGACCTCGTCGGGAGCGAGCTTCGAGCGCAGGCGCCGAACGTCGCCGTGGCGAGGATCGAACAGCTTTACCCATTCCCGGTCGAGCCGGCCGCCGAGCTCGTCGCCTCGTATCCGTCACTCGATGAGGTCGTCTGGGCGCAGGAAGAGCCGCAGAACATGGGCGCCTGGCGGGCGATCCGGCATCGGCTCGAGGAAGCGGTCAAGGGGCGTCCGCTGCGCTACGTCGGCCGGCCGTGGCGGGCGAGCCCGAGCGAGGGGTATCCGACGTCTCACCTGCGCGCGCAGGAGCGCATCGTCCGCGAAGTGCTGGAGGCGGGCGCCTAGGGCCGTCTGCGCCGGCGTCGTTCCACGGCGGCCTTTGCGACTCGCGTCCCATGGCGACGCGCCTCTGCGACGAGCATCCGACGGTGCCGAGGAGGGATCCGGCGCCAGATGTCGTAGGCGGCCAGAGCAACCCCGATCGGGCCCATCTTGCGTGGAAACAGGCGGTTGGTGCGCGCCACGAGAGGATCCTACTCGTCCGCCCCGGCAGTTAGCCTCGCTTCTTGCGCGAGACCCCGCTATCATCCGCCGCCGTCCCGTAAACATGCGACCTACCGACCAGGGAGGATTAATGCCGGTAGAGACGCCGTCCGTCTTCGCGCACGTCATCCAGGAACATCTCGAGCTGAAACGCCGCAACTCCGAGCTCGACGACAACATGCCGCTCGAGCGGTACTCGAGCGACGACCCGTTCGAGAATCACCCCCTGTTCAAGACCGAAGAGCAGGCCAGGATCGAGGAGACGATGGACGGAACAGAGTCCATCCCGCCTGAGCACCTGCAGCTCGCGCCGCAACCAGAGCCGGCCGCCGACGAAGACACGCTCTGGGGCCGCTCGCGCGACTTCGACTGGGGCGACTGAGCCCAACGTCCACCCGTTTCACGCTGGCCCATTAGGGTAGTCCGAACCTGCCAACGAGCCAGAGGAGACGGATGATTCGAAAGCTCAGATACATGGCCTTCGGGGCCTTGCTCGCGTACTTCTTCGACCCGCAGAACGGGCACAGTCGCCGCGCGCTCGCACGCCAGCGGATTCCTGCGTTCTTCCGTAACACCACGCGGAAGGCCGCCGGCGCCGGCGGCTCTGTCGCCGCCCGGGCCTCCGCCGCGAAGCAGAAGGCGACGCACCTCGAGGAAGAGGAGAAGCCCCAGCCGGACGACGTCACGCTCGCGCGTAAGGTCGAGACCGAGATCTTTCGCGACTCGGACATTCCGAAGGGACGCATCAACGTAAACGCAGAGAACGGCAAGGTCGTCCTCCGCGGCGAGGTCGAGCAGCCCGAGCTGATCACGGATCTCGAGAAGCGGACGAAGAAGGTCCAAGGCGTCCAAGAAGTCGAGAACCTGCTCCACGTGCCGGGCTCGCCCGCGCCGGCGAAGTAGCCCCTAGCTGACGCGCGCCCGCCGGAGCAGCGGCAAGCCGTACCAGAGCCAGCCGAAGAAGGCTGCGGTCACCGCTGCGACGGCGGCCGCTCCGGTCGGGTTGAACAGCATGTCGGTGACGACGAACACGCTGCCCGAGATCGCGAGCGCGAGCAGCACCGTGCCCGAGATCGCGAGCCGGTTCGAGACGATGAGGAGATGCTCCTTGTCGCCGCGGCGCCACTCGAGCCGGTGATACGCGGACGGCGCGATCAGGAGGGCGGTAGCCGCAGCCGCGCACAGGAACGTCAGGAAGTAGACGTCCTTCTGCAAGTCCGTCACTTGCCCGAACCGCTGGGTGAACGGAACTCCGAGCAGGAACGCGAACAAGACCTGCACGCCGGGTAGCGCGACCCGCAGCTCGTTCAGGAGCTCGATCAGCTCGCGGTCGAGCTGTTCCTGCTTGCTCTCATCGCCCGCCATGTGCTGATGTTTCCCCAAGAGCCACCGTCTGACGCAAATCGAGAGGAGCCCCGTGCGCATCGAGTCGTCCGTCACCGCAATCTCCTGGATCCCGTCCGAGGCCGTCCAAGGCCTGCCGAAGATTCCGTTCACGATGGGCGTCGCCCACTACGACGACCCTCCTCCGGACGTGATCGACGATCTCGACGCGATGCGCGAGGCCGACGCGTTCCGCGAGGCGAACGAGCTGCGCGCGTTCATCGAGGTCGCGGACGACGGCTCGATCACCGACTCGGGTCACCTCGGGAGAGGCCATCTTGGCGTCACGCGGATCAAGGTCGGCCCGAAGGAGCTGAGCGTCGCAGCCGTGGCACTGCCCACGATCCAGAGCGAGCCCGAGGTCGGCGACGGCTGGGTGCGCTTCAAGCAGACCGCCGGCGGACGGACCGGCGCGCCGGCTCCACGCCGGGTCACCGGCAAGCCCTTCTTCCGGATCAACTCGGCGATCGCCTGGACGACGCTGGCGCTGACGATCAAGGCCGACGGCTCGTCCGAGCACGAGCTCGTCGGAGCGAGCCCGTTCCCGCGGCACTGGATCTACGACAAGGACGCCAAGCTCGTGCAGAAGTCCGGGACGATCGACTTCGCCCAGTGGTACCGCGAGTCGCACGGCGACAACACCCCGTGGGGCACCGAGGATTCTGAGGCGTTCGTCACCGACGTCGAGTCGGCGCTCGAGCGTCAGCTCTCGAAGACGATCATGCGGAGCGACGCGACGTCGAAGCCGAGTCAGCTCGGTGTCGACGACACGCTGATCGAGCAGGGCGAGGAGGGCGATGGCATCTACCTGTTGCTCGACGGGATCCTGGGCGTCGAGGTCGACGGCGAGACTGTGGCCCAGGTCGGGCCGGGCGCCGTGCTCGGAGCGCGGGCGCTTCTCGAAGGCGGTCGCCGCACCGCGACGCTACGCGCAGTGACGCCCGTGAAGGTGGTGTGCGCGAGCGCCGACGACATCGAGCCTTCGGCGCTGGAGGAGCTGGCCGGCACCCACCGGCGCGAGGAAAGCTAGGGACTGGCCGAGCGGATCGCGTCGAGCACGTGGTCGACGCGACCGCCCCGGAGCGAGTCGGCGAGCCGTTTGTCGCCGCCGAGGCCGGCCCGCGCCGAGAGGATCTCGTAGAGCCGGTTGCCGCTCAACCCGCGCTCACGCGCTTCGACGACGAGGCGGCGGACGACGGGCAGCGGGTGCCCCTCCTCGTCGAACTGCCACAGCGGGTAGTAGTACTCCGGCGCGCCGGCGGGTCGAAAGGCGATCAGCTCGCCGTCACGGCGCATCGCCTCGAGCTTGAACGGCTCGATCGCGAATCGGGACGCGAGCCACGAGGCGGAGAGGGTGTCGTCGGCGAGGCGCGTGGCCACGAGCGGGAGCCTACCCCGCGGTGAGCGGCGTCCGCGAGCCGAGGATCTCGGCCAACCTGGCGCCGTCGATGTTCCCGCCGGAGACGATGCAGACGACCTTGCCGCTTCCTGCCGCTCCGTTGCGGGCAAGTGCGACCGGTGTCGCGCCGGCGCCCTCGGCGACGACACGGGCACGCCCGGCGAGGAGCCGGACGGCGTCGGTCACCTCGTCGAGGGTCGCCACCAGCGAGCCGTCGAGAAGCTCCTGCGCCAGCTCGAACATTTCCTCGAACACTTCTGGCCCACCGATCCCGTCGACGAAGGTCGGCGTGTATTCGACCTTGACGGGCTCTCCTGCCTCGAGCGAGGCGGCGAACGGGGCACCAGTCGCGACCTCGGCGGCGAACACCTTGCAGGACGGCGCGAGCGCTCGAATCGCAGAGGCGATCCCGCAGGAGAGACCACCCCCTCCGTACGGCGCCAGGATGCAGTCAACGTCGGGCAGGTCCTCGAGGATCTCGAGCGCGATCGTGCCGTTCCCCGCCATGACCATGTCGTCGCTGAAGGCGTGCACGTGGAGGCCGTCGAGACCCTCGAACGTCCGCGTCCGGAAGACCTCGTGCCACTCGTCGAACGTGACCTCGACCATCTCGCCACCCAGCCGTCTGATCGCGTCGATCTTGGTCTGCGGAGCCGTGTCCGGAAGGACGACGGTGCACCGCACGCCGAGCTTGCGGGCCCACCAGGCGACGCCCTGCGCCATGTTGCCGGCGCTGGCGGTCCAGACGCCCTGGGCGAGATCCTCCGGCGAGGCGAGGAGCAGCGCGTTCCCGGCGCCGCGGATCTTGAAGGAGCCGATCGGCTGGAGGTTCTCGAGCTTGAGGTAGATCTCGGCCGGGGCGTCCTCGAGCTCGAGTCGGATGAGGGGCGTGCGGACCACGGAGCCGCCGAGGCGATCGCGTGCGGCCTCGATGTCGGCCAGCTGGATCACAGCTCGACCTCGGTTCCCGCGCCGTCCTCGAGCGCCCGGCGGTGGACGAGCCCGGCAGCGGCCGCGTCCTCCACCGCGTGGCCCGTCGACTTGTAGACCGTGACCTGCTCCGGCGAGCTACGCCCCTGGCGCGTGCCGGAGATGATCTCGCCCAGCTCGACAGCGTCACTCGGGTCGAGCCCCTGGAGCTCGTGCGCTCCCGCCGGATACGGCTCGAACGCGACCCGCGACTCGACGGCCAGGAGCCCGGCGCGCACGACCTCCGGATCGAGCTCGGGCCCGTCCCGCGAGGCTCCGACCGAGGTCACGTGCATCCCGGGCGCGAGCCAGTTCGCCGGAAGGATCGGCCGACCTGCGTCGGTGCACGCACAAACGACATCCGCTCCGGCGACGGCCTCCTCGAACGAACCGCAGGCGGTCCCGCCGACCTCGTCTGCGAGTTCCCGGGCGTGCTCCGCGTTGCGGCTGGCGACCCGCACCTCGTCGAACTGCCGCACCCGGGTCACCGCGTCGACGTGCGATCGCGCCTGCACCCCGGCTCCGAGGACGGCCAGCACGCGTGCGTCTGGCCGGGCGAGCGCGCGCGTGGCGACCGCCGAAGCCGCGCCGGTGC
>JBKPQP010000233.1:0-4429 GCA_046734155.1 Actinomycetota bacterium
CCGGACGTCATGACCACGGCGCTCTACGTGGCGTCCTATGCGCTCCTCAGCGCAGGAGGCGTGCTTTTGCTCCGCACGGCGTTGAAGGACGTCGACCAGCTGTCGGTCGCATCGCTGCGCGGCCTCCTCGTCGATCCGTCGTTCCTGCTCGGATTCGCGCTCTACGCCCTCAGCTTCCTGACCTGGCTGCTCGCGCTCAGACGCTACGACGTCGTCGTGATCTTCCCGGTCTTCGTCGCGGTCGGTTACGCCTGCGTCGTGCTCGGCGGATATCTCTTCCTCGGCGAACCGTTGTCAGCCTCCCGCGTGGCCGGAATTCTCGTCATCTTCGCGGGGATGGCTCTGCTGTTTCGATGATCTCGTCCGCGCTGCGACGGCTCGTGTCCTCGGCGATCAGGAACAACGGGCGCTGCTTGACCTCGTCGTACATGCGGCCGAGGTACTGGCCGATGATGCCGAGGCAGAGAAGCTGGACACCGCCCAGGATCAGCACCGCCGCGACGACAGACGTCCAGCCCTCGACGGCCTTGTCGGTGAACAGGCGGATGGCAATCACGTAGATCAGATATATGAGCCCGAGAAACGAGCAGGCAAAACCGAGCGTGCTCGCGACCCGGAGGGGCACCGACGAGAAGCTGACGATCGCATCCCAGGCGAACGCCACCATCTTCCGAAGCGAGTACTTCGACACACCACCCGCCCGTTCGGCTCGGTGGTATTCGATGGCGGCCTGCTCGTAGCCGACCCAGCGGGTCATCCCTCGCAGGAATCGGTGGCGCTCTGGCATTGCAAGCAGCGCATCGACGACGCGCCGCGACATGTATCGAAAGTCCCCGCCCGCTTGAGGGAAGTCGAGCGACGAGATGTGGTTCAGCAGCCAGTAGAAGCATCTCGCCGATATGCGCTTGAACCGCGAAGCGCTGTCCGATGCGCTGCGGACCGCATAGACGACGTCAAAGCCCTCGACGGCCTTCGCGAGCAACGAGGCGATGACTTCCGGCGGGTGCTGGAGGTCGCTGTCCATCGTCACGACCGCATCGCCGGAGGCGAGGCGCAGCCCGGCGCTGAGCGCGATCTGCTGGCCGAAGCTGCGGCTGAAGCGAACTGCGCGAATCCGTTCGTCATTGGCCGCCGCGGCCTCGAGGAGCGCCCAGCTCGAGTCGCGAGAGCCGTCGTCGACGAGGATTGCCTCCCAGCTGTCGACGTCGAGCGCGTCGAGTGCGCTCGTCAGCCGCGCGATCAGGTCGGGGATGACGGGCGCCTCGTCGCGGACCGGTAGGACCACGCTCAGTTTCATGAGCACACATTTTCGCGTCTCCGTCGGCGGCACACGCGGTATCCGAGCTTCCGTGCGAGGAACAGCGGCTCGGTGGCACGTCCTCAGGGAGAGAACCTCATGCAAACGGGCGGGGGTACGATTGGTGCATGGCCGTGACGAGCCCCCCGAAGCTCGACGCGCAGAAGCTGCGCGCGGACTTTCCGATCTTCGAGCAGCAGATCCACGGCAAGCCGCTCGCCTACCTCGACTCGGCGGTTTCGACCCACAAGCCGCGGCAGGTGCTCGAGAAGCTGAAGGACTTCTACGAGACGTCGTACGCCAATGTCCACCGCGGGGTGTACACGCTCTCGGAGCGCTCGACCGCCGAGTACGAAGGCGCCCGGCAGAAGCTTGCGCAGTTCGTCAACGCGTCGTCCGACCGGGAGATCGTCTTCGTCCGCGGTGCGACCGAGGGGCTGAACCTCGTCGCGTACGCCTGGGGTCTCGTGAACCTCGAGCCGGGCGATCTCGTCGTCGTGACCGAGCTCGAACACCACTCGAACTTCGTGCCCTGGCAGTACATGGCCAAGCGAACCGGCGCGACCCTGAAGATGATCGAGCTCGACGACAACGGCGAGCTGGACCTGTCCGTTCTGGGCTCGATCGCGGGCGAGGGCCGCGTCAAGGTGGTTGCGAACAACCTCGTCTCGAATGCGCTCGGGACGATCAACCCGATCGAGAAGCTCTCGGCCTGGGCGCACGAGCAGGGCGCGATCATGGTCGTCGACGGGGCGCAGGCCGCGCCGCACAAGGCGGTCGACGTCCAGGCGCTCGGCTGCGACTTCTTCGCGTTCTCCTCGCACAAGATGTGCGGGCCGACGAGCGTCGGCGCGCTCTGGGGCCGGCTCGAGCTGCTCGAGTCGATGGAGCCGTTCAACCTCGGCGGCCACATGATCCGCAAGGTCACGTTCGAGGAGACGACCTGGGGCGAGGTGCCCGCGAAGTACGAGGCGGGGACGCAGCCGATCGCCGAGGCGGTCGGATTCGGAGCGGCTGTCGACTACGTCACAGACGTCGGCCTCGAGTCGATCGAGGCGCACGAGCACGAGCTCGCCGCCTACGCCCTAGGGCGGCTCGCGGAGGTCCCGGACATCAAGCTTTACGGGCCGCCGGCCGACCGCCGTGCGGGCATCGTCTCCTTCAACCTCGGCGACATTCACCCGCACGACGTCGCCCAGGTGCTCGACCTGGAAGGCGTTGCCATCCGCGCCGGCCACCACTGCTGCCAGCCTTTGATGCACAAGCTCGGCGTGGCCGCGACGAACCGCGCGAGCTTCTACCTGTACACGCTGCCGGAGGAGATCGACCGGCTCGTGGACGGCCTGCACAAGGCCCGCAAAGTCTTTGCCTGACCCTTAATGGGTACGCTCAATTCATGAGCGACTTCTACCGCGAGGTCATCCTCGACCACTACAAGAACCCGCGCGGCCACGGGGCGATGGAGGCTCCCGACGCGCAGGCCGAGGGCATGAACCCGCTCTGCGGGGACGAGGTGACGATCTCCGTCGCGCTCGCCGACGACGGCGAGACGATCGACGAGGTCAAGTTCGAGGGGCGCGGCTGCGCGATCTCGCAGGCTGCCACCTCGATGCTGACGGAGATGGTCAAGGGTCGCTCCGCGTCCGAGGTGGCGACGCTGCCCAAGGAGGAACTGCTCGAGGAGATCGGGATCCCGCTGACGCCGATCCGGCTCAAGTGCGCGCTACTCGGGCTGGGCGTGCTCAAGGTGGCGCTGCACCGCGCGAAGGGAACACCGCTGCCGCCCGAGTGGGCCGGTCTCGCCTCCGAGCTCGAGATTTCATAGGTGTCGGGTTGATGTTCGGAACGTGTCGACTGGTCAGTTCCGACGGATGCTGGGCAGAGCCCAGCATCCTGGCGCCGGCACCGCGAGCGGTGCCTTAGAGCTTGGCGCTGCTCGACGTCGCGCCGCTGGACGAGTTCCCGCCCGGCTCCGTGAAGATCGTGAGCGCGGGCTCGATTACGGTCGGGGTCTACAACCTGAACGGCGAGCTGTACGCGCTCGAGGATCGCTGCTCGCACGACGACGGCCCACTCTGCGAGGGCGACTTCGACATCGAGGAGGGTTTCGCGGTCTGTCCGCGGCACGGCTCGCGCATCGACATCCGCACGGGCGCAGCGCTTACCCTGCCGGCCGTGTTCCCGGTGGACACGTTCCCGGTCGTGGTCGAGGACGGCGTCGTCAAAGTGGACGTTTGATGCTCGACGATCGGGTCAGAGCGGTGCTCGAGCGGCTCGAAGCCGAAGACTCGAAGGAGCGCGAGGAAGGTGTCTCGCGTGAGCTGCGCGGCCGGCAGGTGGCGCGCTCGACCGGGCAGTTCCTCTTCGCCCTGGTCGCGCCGCAGTGGGACTGCGAGGTGCTCGAGATCGGCGGCTCGCGCGGGTACTCGACGATCTGGTTTGCGGCGGGCGTGCGCAATCTCGGCGGCCGTGTGCTCTCGCTCGAGGCCGATCCCGCGAAGGTGGAGGCGTGGCGCCGGAACGTTGAGGAGGCCGGGCTCGAGGAAACGGCTGAGCTCATCGAGGGCGACGCGTTCGAAACGCTGCCGGAGATCCAGGACGTCTTCGACATCGTGTTCATCGACGCGGAGAAGGAGGACTACGAGCGACTGTTCCAGCTCGCGCGCGACAAGGTCGAGCCCGGGGCGCTCTTCGTCGCCGACAACGTGCTCTCGCACGCCGATCCGCTGGCCGAGTACTCGAGGGCCCGCCAGGCCGACCCGACACTGGAGAGCGTGACGCTCCCGCTCGACCGCGGCCTCGAGCTCTCCGTCGTCCTCGCAGATCCCGAATAGCGGACGTCCTCATCCAACGGCTAAAGTGGGGTCAACCGCGGAAAGGAGGTGGTCCGGCTTGACAGATTCCAGTACGGGCAGTGGAGGTACCAGCGGGTAGAGGCGTGTCCCCGGGACCTACGGGGAATCGCCTAGCCAGCGTAGGGGGCTCGCGAAGACGCGCCGCCGGTGAGCTAGCAGCCGGCCGGAAGCGCCTCTACCAATACGACGCTGGTAACCGGACTAGGGGCCGCCTCTTGTGCGGCCCCTACTCTTTTTCCAGGAGCCGAGCTTCGATCGTCGTCTCGCTTCCGCTCTC